>JAYYJC010000449.1:0-10000 GCA_036146655.1 Myxococcota bacterium
GTGCAAAAAAAACCTTGTCATTTAGACAAGGCTTTGCTTCTAGATGGTGCGAAAGGGGGGACTTGAACCCCCACAGCCACAGTGGCCACTAGATCCTTAGTCTAGCGCGTCTACCAATTCCGCCACTTTCGCAATGTTGAATAGTTAATTGATTTCCGATTTATTGTCAATCTGACGCTCAAATTAACTATTGGCTGATTGAAGGTGTGTCCGTGGGGATTTCTGGTGTGAGCTCACTTCCGTCATTTTGGACTTCGACCCCTTCAGGAACGATATTCGGTACCTCAGGAATTGTCGGAGCATTCCATAGGTCTGACGCAGAAATACGCAGTTTGGGGATCTCAAACTCGATGTCTTCTTTAGATAAGACTTGCTCAAGCTCTCTGATGTCATCCTCTAAACTTGAACCAGACCTTGCGCTTGCTGAGCTGTACCATGCAAGTGTAATGCTGGTCAGCATGAAGAAGATTGCAGTCCCATTTGTGATTTTTCCAAGTGGATTGGCTTGGCTCGCACCGCGTGACTGTTTGTTGAGATTGGCGCCACCAAAAATATCTGATGAGTCTTTCCCTGGCTGAAGGAGAATAATCAAAATCAGTCCAACGCATAGAATGACATGAAATACGGTTGTAAAAAGGTACATGGTTATCCTCTTACTGCAGCTGCTGCAGTGACAATGGCCTTAAAGCTTTCTGCATTCAAACTTGCCCCGCCGACGAGCGCACCATCAATATCTGGTTGTGATAGTAGCGTTGCAGCATTGGCAGGCTTTACACTCCCTCCATATTGTATTCTCAGCTGTTGAGCAACAAATGAGGGGTACTGTTGACCAAACCATGCTCGTATTGCACCGTGAATCTCTTGCGCTTGTTCTGGTGACGCTGTATGTCCGGTACCAATCGCCCACACAGGTTCATACGCAAGTGTAATGCTTGTCAGTTGATCAAGGGGTATCCCTTCCACTGCGGCTGCGACTTGAGACAACACCACTTGGATGGCTTGATCTGCTTGTCTTTGTTCGAGGGTTTCTCCGACACAGACGATGGGGAGTAACCCACCTTTCAGGGCTGCCTTTATTTTTTGATTGACATCTGAGTCGCTTTCTTGATGATATTTTCGTCTTTCAGAATGACCAATAATGGCATAAGTTACACCTGCGCTGCGATGCATTTCTGCTGAAACATTGCCTGTGTATGCACCAGAAGATTCTGTGTGAACATTTTGGGCACTGACATGTACATTGGTGTGTTGGAGCCTTTGTGTAACCGTTGTGATGGCCAAATCTGTCGGTGCGACTGCTATGTCGACACCCTCTATGTCAGACAATGCCGACTTGAGTTCATTTGCCAAAATACTGGATTCAGAAGGCGTTTTGTTCATCTTCCAATTGCCTGCAATAAAAAATCGTCTCATCTCTTTTCTTAACCTCTAGCTCAAGTGTTCAATTCCGGGAAGTACACTTCCTTCAATCAGTGCGAGAGATGCACCGCCACCCGTGGATACATGATTCATTTGATCCGCAAAACCAAATTGCGCTGCTGCCGCTGCAGAGTCACCCCCACCGATGACGGTGTACCCCTCGGCTTTGGCCATTGCTTCTCCGACACATTTGGTACCTGCGGCAAATGATTCCCACTCAAATACACCCATCGGGCCATTCCAGAAAATGCGCTTTGCACTGCGAATGAGTTCTGCATAACTGGCCTGAGAATCGGGTCCAATGTCTAGACCCATAAGTGTTTCAGGAATGCTGGAATGCGTACTGGGTTCGGCATCTTCGCTGAAGGTCTCTGCGCACACAAAGTCTGTGGGTAAGTGAAGTTGACATTGTTGTAATCGGCAATAGTCTTGAATTTTCTGAGCCAGTTCGAGTTTGTCTTCCTCGACACGAGACTGACCGACATCCTGACCGTTGGCTTTTAAGAATGTAAAAGCCATGGCCCCACCAATTAATATGTGATCGCATATGCGGGCCAGGTTTTGAATCATTGTGATTTTATCTGAGACTTTTGCGCCACCTATGATTGCGAGGCTTGGCTTCTCGGTGCTCTCCAATATATGGCTCAGCCCAGCGAGTTCTTTGTCCACTAGAAATCCAGCAGCAGCCTGTTCAAATAGCTGAGGCAAAGCATTGACAGAAGCATGGGCCCGATGACTGACACCAAAAGCATCATTGACATAAAATTCCCCAAGTTTTGCAAGATTGGCTGCGAACTTCTTGTCGTTCTTCTTTTCTCCAACTTCAAACCGCAGGTTTTCGATCAACATGATTTGCCCAGGCTTCAGATCAGCTGCACATTCTTCGACATTCTCACCAACAGTATCTTCAATGCAAATGACCTCATCTGGAAGCTCATTTGCGTGAAGGACTTGGGCAAGTTGTTTGGCCACAGGTAGCATTCTAAATTTTTTACTAATCTGACCTTTTGGCCGACCAAGATGTGAACAGAGGACAAGGCTACATCCCTTTTCTTGGAGGTAGCGAATGGTTGGGATGGCCGCACGAATGCGGGTATCATCGGTCACATTCCTGTGTTCATCTTGTGGGACATTGAAATCAACTCGCACAAGTGCGCGTTTCCCTTCGATGTCCTGAAGGTCTTCTAAACGTTTGTATTTCATGGCTTAGCCGTCCAAAGATACGAGCTTCTTTGTGAGGTCGAGCATTCGATTAGAGAAGCCCCACTCGTTGTCATACCAAGTTATGACTTTGGCGTTGCGTGAGCCCATGGTCATGGTCAAAGCAAGGTCAACTGTTGATGACGCTGCGTTTCCAATTAGGTCAACGCTCACAACTGGGTCGTTGGTGTAAGCTAATACACGGCTATTGCCAGCATCGGCTGCTTTAATAATGGCTGCATTGATTGCTTCTGCGGTGACATCTGTCTTTGCTGTGAAAACCAAATCCACAAGGGATACATTGGGGGTAGGCACTCGAATGGCCATTCCATTTAACTTGCCATCTAATTGTGGAAGAACCAGTCCGACTGCTTTTGCAGCACCTGTGGTGGTTGGTACCATGCTCATTGCGGCAGCTCGGCCTCTACGGAGATCTTTGTGCGGCGCATCCAATAGGCGTTGGTCCATCGTGTAGGAATGAATGGTGGTCATCAATCCACTTTCGATGCCAAATGTGGCATCAAGAACCTTTGCAAGCGGTGCGAGACAGTTTGTTGTACAAGAGGCATTTGAAACAATTTTATGTTCTGCTCTCAAGTCGTCTTCATTAACACCCATGCATATTGTTGCATCTGGATTAACGGCTGGGGCCGAGATGATGACTTTCTTAGCGCCGGCTTTAAGGTGCTTTGTTGCGCCCTCACGTTTACGAAAGACTCCGGTACACTCAAGAACGACATCGACATTCAGCTTTGCCCAAGGTAAATCGCTTGGGTCACGGACCGCACTCGTGGCCACTACTTTTCCGCCAATCTGGATACCACCGTCTACAGCTTCAACGGACTCTTCAAACTTTTGATGAACCGAATCGTATTTGAGAAGATGGGCAAGTGTTCCATCATCTGTCAGATCGTTGATGTGTACAAATTCGATTTCTGGATCGTTCCAGCCAGCACGAAGAACACAGCGGCCGATTCGACCAAATCCATTGATAGCGACACGAATAGTCATGATTTCACCTCTTTACGGTTTAGAGTAGGTTATGTTTGGGTTCAAACTTGCCCCCCGTATAACATCCTTTTGTTTTTTTGGCCGTTGTAACCCGCTATTTTATTCATTCATGAGGGCCTTGATCATGTCGTTGTTGGTGACGAATATTCCTTGGTCTGAAAATGCCAAACCCCATAAGCACATTGCCCGCCGTCTTGGGTGTCGCACAACTGATATTTTGGAGGCGGTGTGTCTCAAAAGGTCAGTGGATGCGCGTCGTCGTCCTCCTGTTTGGTTTGCAAATTATAAAGTCACGCTTACCATTGAAGAAGCGCCCATCCTACAAAGAAATCCACATGGAACCCGTCCTTTTACCGAACGTGATTCCAAACGCTATGCAAAGTCTGACTTTAGAATATCTGACTCATTACAATGGCCAGCAGGCTTTCGTCCAATCATTGTGGGCGCAGGTCCTGCCGGTCTTTTTGCAGCACTTCGCTTGGGTGAAGCGGGTGCCCCTGCCATTCTCATTGAACGGGGTGGCCCAGTGAAAGACCGCCATTTTGCGGTCAGAGATTTTTGGCGCCATCGCAAACTTGATCCGAGCAACAATGTTGTCTACGGTGAGGGTGGGGCAGGTGCTTTTTCTGATGGTAAAATCTACACTCGAAAACGAGACGGTGAGTTGGGGTGGATTTTTCAGAGGCTCGTTGACTTTGGCGCTGATCCTGAGATTTTGGAAGAAGGGTGGGCGCATTTAGGAACGGATAAAATCAGAGAGATTTTACCCGTTATGAGAAACCGCATTGTTGAATTGGGCGTAGAAGTCCGCTTTCACTCAACGGTTAATGCGTTGTTGACCGACTCTCAGGGGTGTGTTGGCGTATCGTTAGAGACTGGAGAGCGTATTACGGGTGGCCCTGTGATTATGGCAACCGGACACTCTGCAAGAGACAGTTGGCGAATGATGTTGGATGCAGGTGCTGAAGCCGAAGTCAGACCGATGCGAATTGGTGCCAGAATTGAGCACCCTCAACGGCTTATTGATCAGGGCCGTTACGGGCAGGCCAGAGGAGACTTACCGCCTGCAAGTTATCGGCTGGTGTCAAATCCCCCCATCGAGCGCGGTGTTCGTGGTGCGCATACTTTCTGCATGTGTCCTGGTGGGACTGTGGTGGGTGCTTCAAACCACGAAGGCCATGTTGTGGTTAATGGAATGAGCTATTCCAAAAGGCAGGCCTATTGGGCCAATTCAGCCTTAATTGTTGAAGTCAGTACGGATGACTATGACGGCACTGATCCTTGGGCAGGCATCCGTTTTCAGAATGCAATTGAACAACGGGCATTCGTTGCTGGTGGTTCTGATTTTCGTGCGCCTGCCCAGCGTGTGAGTGATTTCCTAAGCAGACAAGCCAGCATAGATTTACCCAGAAGTTCATACCCCCAAGGCATTGTACCTGCGGACCTATGGTCTATTTTCCCAAAAAATATTGCGGAAGGGCTTGCAGAAGCGATTCGATTTTTTGATCGGAAGATACCCGGTTTTGCTGGGCCTGATGGCATTCTCATTGCCCCCGAAACGCGAACAACCGCACCGCTTCGATTTTTAAGGAAAACACATATGGAGTCCACGAGTGTCAAAGACCTCTACCCCATTGGTGAGGGTGCTGGATATGCTGGTGGTATTGCCAGTGCTGGTCTCGAAGGCTTTCGAGTTGTTCAATCTCTTATTGAACAACACACGCATTTGGATTGATTATCGGAACGCCACTTGGATGCCACTTCCTTCGATTGTCACCTTTAAGCGCACATCTTCTGGGGCGCTGCGAGCAGGGCAGTCAGTGCTTTCAATTTTCCACACCATGCTTGCAACCTTTGATGATTCAGCTGGATCCATTGTCCATGTGCCTTTCTCAATGCATTCCATCTTTTCATCCATGAGTTCGACGGCTGCTTCTGCTTGCCAGGTATTGTCAGCAGAAAAACTGAGTTTTTCATAGACAAGCCCATCGGAAATGGGACGAAAGTTTGTTATGTTCAAGCCTACAAGAGCTTTCGCAAACTTTTTGCTGTCGCCATCCGCAGGCACATCTGCTACAGCCGCTGTGCTTTGATTTGCAGAAGCGGTATTGGAGGCCTGTGCGGCATCGCCACCGCCTTTTTTTGCGTTTGCACTAGAGAGTAGCAGCATAAATGTATAAAGAGTCATAAAATCCTCACATGCTCATATCGAAAAAAGGGACGCTGTCTAAAATGCGCTTCACCAGAATCATAGTCCAATTTCTGGTCTATTTCATTCTTCCCTGTTTCTTTTTGGGAAGTGCACTTCAGCCGTCCCACATTCCTGGGGCTGAACGAAGCGATGTTTGGAATGCATTGTGGTCACTTCACTGGTTTGCAGAGTCTGTCTTAGACTTTGATTTTTCCTTTCAGACACCGCTTAACCATCCGACTGGAGGCCGTCTTTGGCCTGCAGATCTACTGCATTCGCTTCTGATTTTACCGCTCCTACCCTTTTTTTCTATCGGAACCTCTTACACCGTTCTGTGTATTTGTTTGCACACTCTGCTGGGATGGGCGACCCATCAATGGGTCTGTGCATTACAATCGAAAGGGCACCCACTGGTTCCATTTGTGGCTGGGTTGGCGCTTCAGTCATCCAGCATTGTTCTGGTGGCCATTCATAATGGCAGTTCAGAAGCAATGGGAGGATGCTGGGTCGTGCTTGCTCTGTGGCATTTTTGTGTGCTGGTCAAACATGACAAATGGCAATATAGGACCACCTTTTGGTGTGTTTTGGCTTTCTGGTCTTCTTGGTATTTGGCTCTTGTGACCGGAATCTATGCCTTGGCCATTCTAATCACTCACAACAGGGTATCTTGGAGATCTCCCTTGATTTCCCTCAGTGTGGCATTTATTTTAACCTGTCCATTGGCTTGGCTGAGTCTTGAGTTTTCAGCAGGCGCAGGAAATCTTCTTCGAATCAAAAGTCCTGCCGCACTCGAACAGGTGCGTCGAACAGTTGGTGGTGCGGAAGTGCTTTCCTATTTCTGGCCGACTCATCGTTCTCCAGATTTTCGTTTTATTTCCCGATTTGGGGAACAATTCGTTCATTCAACCTACTTGGGGTGGGGACTTATTCTAACTGTCCTGTCTGCTTGGCGACATATCCCCCGTTGGGTTTGGATCTCAGGTGGGCTTTGCTTTTTACTGTCGCTTGGCCCTGTTTTGATCATAGATGCTGAACCGTTCGTATGGGATGACCGTTTTGCCATTCCAATGCCTTATTTTTTTATTGAGAACTGGCCTGGCTTTAATCATTTAAGTTTGCTCTTTCGACTCGCCTTTGGCGTTCAGTTGGCAGCCATTTTGGCCATGATCTATTTGCAAAGACCCATTCGGGATTGGATCATCATCTTGGCTGTGGTTTTATCTGAAAATATTGCACATGCCACTTATCAAGGTGTCCCACAAGTCACAGCTCTTCCACCTGTTTCAGCCGTTCGTTTAATTGCGGATGAACCTGATGGAGGTGTGGCTTATTATCCACATGTGGCGGCGCGTCCTACGCTGTATTTACAACTGTTTCATCAGAAACCTGTCGCCGCTGGACTTAATTTTCCACACAATGCAGCTTCAAAGCGCATATGGATGACAGCATTGGATGCAGAACACGCGAGTGATACTCAGTTTAAACTAAAAGTGGCAGAGGCCGCCCGTAAAGGCCAGATTCGTTACCTGGTATTGATGATTGACCCATCAGCCATGCCAGATGTGTATCGCAAAGCTGCGTTGCGCATTCGAAAGGCATTCGGGATATATGCCAGTGACTCTTCTTCAGATGTCGTGAGGTTTTGGTAATGCAAGTTCATGTAGCTCGTTTTAAATGCACAATGGGTGCCACTTCTGGTTTACCAGAAGCATCAGAACGGCAAGTGCTTGGCAAAAGGCTGTCTGAAACACAAGATTTTGCGGTGCTTAGAGCTGGATTCCGTTGGGCTGCTTCGGAACAATCCGCCACGGTTTGGATTCGAGAAGATGCCTATGTGACTGAGAAGGCCTTAAAGGTGTTTGTTGCAGCAGCCAAAGAAACAGATCGACCATGTGCCTTTAAAGCCAAAGGCCGCTGTGGGGGGTTCTTCAGTGAAATTTCACTTGGTGAGAATACGCCGCTTCTCGTTTGGATGCCCAATGGCGGCGAACCAACAGAGGAACTTCTCAATACGGTTCCTTTTCTTGATATTGAATGCCACCCACGCCTCGTGCCATTGCCTGCGCCCGATGATAGCCTTCCATTTGACTTTATTGAACTTCCCTTAACAGATGTCATTGTTTTACCAACATCCCATTGGGCGCAATTGCTTTGGGCAAATTTAATGGGTCTCGGTCCGTATCTTTGGCGCGAACTTGTGGGTAGAAATGTCTTTACAATTATTTGGAATGCCCTATGGGCATTCCTAAATGCACGATCCTTTCAATTTCCAAAACTTTTTGCGGCACTGGGTTACCAAGGAAAAAATTGCAAGATTCATCCCACAGCTGTCGTTGAAGGATGTTGGCTTGGCGAAAATGTGAGTATTGGTGCCAATGCAGTTGTCCGAGGTTCAGTTTTGGCAGATGGTGCCACTGTGGAAGACTTGGCTATGGTGGAGTTCAGTGTATTGGGTCAAGAAGCGAAGGTACAAAGACAGGCCATGGTTAAGTTCTCGGTCCTCTCCGATTGTTCAACAGTGGGAGGCGTCGTACAACTTGGAGTCTTATCCACTCAATCCGCTTTAAAAAGAGGCGCCTATTTGTTGGATCTGTCGCTTGGTGATGGCGGCGTTAAGGTTCAGGTTGGCGACGAGCTGAAGCCGGTACCTCTTGGTATGCTCGGATGCTTTATTGGTTCTGACACCACGGTTGGTCTTGGTGTTGCGGTTGCGCCAGGCCGTGCCATACCCCCTGGATTGAAGCTGACAGCTGCTGATGGTCTGCTACAGAAAGTAGACGGCTCGCTTCATGGTTTGGTGGTTGTGCGAGACGGGAGCCTGATTAAGCCATGAATGCGCTGACGGTTTGGTGGGAACAGCCTTGGTTATCCGATTTATTTTTGGGAAGCTATTGGGGGCTTATGGTTTGTGTCTGGCTTTTGATGTTGCTTGGCATTACCCGCTGGGGAGGTCGATGGCGAATACATCATCCCCTTGATGCGCCAATTCGTGAAGACTCACCATGGGTGTCCATATGCATTCCCGCCCGCAACGAATCCCTAAATATCGGATCATGTGTGCAACACGCATTGAACAGCCGTTGGCCAAGAATTGAAGTGGTGGTTGTGGATGATCGTTCGACGGATGGTACACGAGCGGCTGCGCTTGAGGCCGCTCAGGGCAACCCAAACTTGCGTCTTGTAGAGGGAACTGAACCGCCGACGGGTTGGGCGGGTAAACCATGGGCCTGTGTTAGAGCAAGTAAGGAAGCAAGAGGTGCGTACTTGTTGTTCATTGATGCAGATGTGTGCATTCATCCTGAAGCTGTTCAGACAGCCGTTCGGATCGCAGAAGAGAGAAACCTCGGTTTGGTGAGCTTTTTTGGTTCTTGGACACTGGTTGGTTTTTGGGAACGGGCACTAATACCCGTCGTGGGTTGGCTCATCAGAGGTGCTATTGATCTAGACAAAGTCAATTCACGAGGCAGTGCTTTGGCTTTTGGAAATGGTCAGTTTATGCTCTTTGAACGTGCGGCTTATGCCGCTGTTGAAGGGCACAAAGCAGTATTCAATCATGTGCTTGATGATGTTCGAATGGCAGAGGCACTCAACCGTGCTGGATTTGCCACTGAAATTCGTCCAGCTTTTTGGGCCTTTCAGGTTCGGCTGTATCGCTCATTGAGAGAAATTATAAATGGTTATACCAAGAATCTGTTTGAGGGTATGGGCCGTAAACCATTGGCTGGGCTTGCAGCTGCAGCCTTCATTTTTATAGGAACCATTTTGCCTTTTGTGGTTGTGGTTGGAGGTGTCATTGGACGCCTATTCTTGGATTGGGGCGTACCGAGCAACTTTTGGTTGACAGCTTTTGTACTGCTGTGTGGGATTCAACTCGCCTTCCGTGCGCGACTCGAGCGTTTTGATGGGCGGTCAGGCGCACTCTTTTGGATGCACCCCATTGCCAATGTGCTTTTAATGTGGATTTTACTTCGTTCTACATTTGGTGTCCGGACCCAATGGAAAGGGCGTACCTTTGTAGACGGTCGAGCTGAGACCTAGTGTGCCACTCTAAAAATAGAAATGCCCATCATGGATGGACATCGTTATTTAAAACACGGCAACTAAGTTGGTGTGATTGTTCATAATGGAGCGGGTGACGAGATTCGAACTCGCGACCTTTTGGATGGCAACCAAATGCTC
>JAYYJC010000450.1:0-10000 GCA_036146655.1 Myxococcota bacterium
TACCAACTGAGCTACACCCGCAGAGGACTTACTTATTAAGACGGCGCTGGAATGATGTCAAGGAAAAAGAATATCCATGATTCCATTTTCTGAATAGGCTATAATCTTCATAAACTGATTGATGTGTTTACAGGGGTTTGATTGTGCGGCGTTTGCTTTTGATTGGTGTGATTATTACCGCATGTAGCGGAAAGTCGAGTGACATAGGTGATAACGACTCTGGAACCGGTGAAACAGAACCGGTTGAAACCAGAATTGACAACGATGCTGATGGATGGTCTCTTTCCGAAGGTGACTGCGATGACTCAAACTCAGATGTCTATCCAGGTGCAGAAGAACTTTGCAATGGTGAAGATGAAAATTGTAATGGCATGGTCGATGAAACATTCGGCGATGGTGATTTTGATGGCATTGCAGATTGTGTAGATGTCGAAGAATGCGATGGGTATGACAATGATGGGGATGGCCTCATTGATGAAGGTTTTGAAGACGGTGATGCCGATGGAATCCCCAACTGCCTTGATACCGAGCAATGTGACGGTTTCGATAACGATGGCGACGGAAGCATAGATGAAGACTTTGATCAGGATGAAGATGGATTTTCGACTTGTGAAGCGGTGAGTGATGTATTGGATTGCGATGATGACGATGCAGCCATCAACCCTGATGCCACTGAAGTCAGCGCTGATGGCATCGACAACGATTGTGATGGCTTGATTGACGAACAGGAAACCGAATATTCTGTCGGAGATTTAATCATTTCTGAGATCATGAACAATCCCAACAATGTCTCAGATGTCCAAGGTGAATGGTTTGAAATATTCAACACCACCAACGCCCTTCGGCTCCTCAATGGCTTAATCATTCGGGCCGATGGTGTCGAACACAGTATTGCAGCCAGCGAACCCATTTTACTGGAGGGAGGCGCTTACTTCTCGCTCGGGATTAATGTCAATTCCAGCTCGAATGGGGGCTATGTACTTGATTATCAATATAAGGGTCTTCGGCTAAGCAATGAGTCTGGCACACTTGAACTTATTGCCGATGAAGTGGTGATTGATACCGTGATTTGGGACAATGGTGAAACCATGCCCGATCTCAATGGAGCTTCGATGCAGCTCGATCCCTATTTCTTAGATGAAGCCTCTAATGACAACGGTGAGTATTGGTGCGATGCAGGTGAAAGTACTCCGGGTGCTTTCAACAACCCTTGTGCATTCCTCGATCATGACGGAGACGGGTTCAACACGGATGAGGGTGATTGTGATGACTTCAATGTCAATGCCTATCCGGGAGCTGCAGAACTGGACTCGGCAACGGCATGTATGGAAGACGCCGATGACGATGGTTTTGGCTCCTCCTCTCCAAATCCTGACATTACACCGGGTACAGATTGTAACGACAGCTCCGCAGTGTTCACTCCACTCGATGATGATGGGGATGGTGCAAGTACCTGTGATGGTGACTGTGATGATACCGATTATACATTGAATCTTCAGGACAACGATGGAGATGGTGCAAGTACTTGTGATTCTGATTGCGATGACAGCAACTCCAGCCTCAACCTACAAGATCTTGATCTTGATGGCGTCACGACCTGCGGTGGTGATTGTGACGACAACAACAATACAATCGGAATTCAAGATATAGATGGCGATGGCTTTTCAGCCTGTATTGACGACTGCAATGATTTTGACATTACATTAACCCCAGCGGATGTGGATGGAGACGGCTACAGCACTTGTGCAGGTGACTGCAATGATAGTGATCCTTTCCTCACGCCTGCTGATAATGATTTCGATGGTTTCAGCACTTGTGCAGGTGATTGTAATGACAGTGACTTCAGTCTCACACCCATCGATAATGACAACGATGGGCTTTCTTCTTGTCAAGGCGATTGCAATGACAACGATCCCAATGTGGGCTTCTCTGATAACGATGGAGATGGGTACGCAACTTGTCAAGGCGATTGCAATGACAACGATCCTGCACTCAATCCATCCGATGTAGATGGGGATGGATACAGCACATGCGACTCAGATTGCAATGACAACGATGTCAATCTCACCCCTGAGGACAATGATGGTGATGGCTTCAGCAGCTGTACCGGTGACTGTGATGACACTGATGCCACCATCAACGGTGCAGATTTTGACAATGATGGATTTTCTTCCTGTGCAGGTGACTGCAATGACTATTCATCGTTGATTTCTCCTCAAGACAATGATGGGGATGGTCTGTCTGCGTGTGCTGGAGACTGTGACGATACCAACACCAGCATCACCATCACAGATAATGATGGCGATGGATATTCTTCATGCAACAATGTAGACTGCAACGACACCGATATAAATGTCAATCCTAGCATGACCGAAGATCCCAACAATGGTATCGATGACGATTGCGATGGTGACATCGACGAATAATGGTCAAAAGCGTCTGGCTCTGGCTATTGACCACACTCCTACTGACGACACATGTCGTCTATGCATGGGGTTATTATCATTCCTCATTTCCTCCCGATGGATGGGACTGGGACCGTGCCGAACTTCCTGCCCATGGCTTTATTGATCAAGATGCGGTGCGTCAAGCCCATCGATGGGTGCTAAGCCATCATGACCGTTGGATTGGGTCTGAGCAGTCATCATTGTCCGTAAAAGGGCAATTGTCCGATGGTGGAGAGTTGCAGATCTCTGAGTCCATGAACTCGGTTCACATGATTTGTTCTGGAGAACTGATTCAGTTGAACAGCAGCCAGAAATTGGCACGCTGCTCCCCTCAGATGGTCACAACACAACAGTGCCACTTTCAAACAGATTGGCGAATAGATGGCAATGAATGGATATGGTCCATCGACGATACTGTGGGTTCATGTTTGTTTGATCAACAAGCTGATCGTGACAAATCCGAATACCGATGGAGATTGGGTAGCGGTGTCCGACCTGTTTGGATTTCACGCATTAATGGAACTCCTGTCTTCGACCCTACCGTTGGAATATATCTGAGTGTGATTTTCGGGTTTGGGTTGTGGTGGATTCGAAACTCAAAGCACATATCGATGATATTTCTTTCCAGTGTACTAAGTCTGGCCATTCCGGTGCTTTCTCCAGAGCTATTCGCAGTTTATTTCCGAGCACCAGCATGGAATCACTGGGGACTCGGTTTGTATCTCAATCTCATCCTGTTTTTGTCCAGTTTTCTCTGGCAATGGATGTCAGCACATTCTGTTCGACTCAGTTTGACCGTGATTGGTCTTGTCAGTATTGCCTTAGCATTGTTGGCCAACAACACAAATCCAGTTTCTATTTTTGCATTTGTTCTGTGTTTTATTATGTTTGGTTTGGCTCAGAAGGCCCTTCAAACTCGGTCGACTCAACGGTTGATTGGGGCATTGCTGTTGAGCTTAATGTGTCTTGAATGGGGTAGCCGAAACAGCGCTACCGGTCAGCGTTGGCTTCGAGATATGGGATATGCGAATGCAACCTTGGCCGCTTTGTCGAGTGAAGAACAGGGCCGGCTGATAAAGATTCAAGAAGAGCATTCACTCTTTCAAGCCGCTCAGTTTCAAGACTATCCCACAGCGGCCTTTCCCGTCCGTTACCCTGAAAAAGGCAGTCGGCCTAGAATTGTGGCAATGGGTGGCTCCTCAACTGGCGGTGCTTACCAGATGGATGATTTGTCTCGATTTTATCCAGCTCGTCTTGCAATGTTGTTGGAGAACCGTTTCGAGGTCCTCAATCAGGGGGTTGGTGGCTGGACGAGTTTTCATATTCGACGGTATCTTGAACATCATTTCTCTTCTTTAAAACCCGATATTTTGACTCTTTATATTTCTAATAATGATGCTGCAAAGAATTTGCCTGCTGACATTGAATCCATCTATCAGCGAATGGATGGACAATTGAGACCCCCATCTTCGATAAGTTTACTCGGTCCATTACAAAGTGTGCAGCGCCTGATATGGCTATCTAAGCGGGTTGCTGCAGTTCCTCCAGAACGGATGGGGTACAACATTAAACAAATTGCGGACATGATGCCCGTTGAGACCCGTCGAATATTACTCATGACGGAGTTAAATCATCCGGATTCAACCAGACTCAATGTCCACCATCAGCGGTTGATCATGATGGCTGAAAAGCTGGATGGTGTGGAAGTCTGGGATGGGCGCATGCTGCACTCAACCCTCGACTCGAATTACTTTCTGGATCAGGTTCATTTGAGTGATGCAGGACATCAATGGTTGGCGACTGCTTTGGCTGACCACCTTGGTGAATTGGGGTGGTTGGAATGAGCCGTATGAAGAAATCGATCATGTCACTCTGCTTCGCCATCTGTATACTTCTTGGGCTAGAGACTTTTGTTCGGACGACGGTCCCGTTTCAGCCCAATCTAGATGGTGTCAGTCTACCGCCTGATCCCGATCTGCTTTGGCGACAGCCCTACGGTCTGCGTGAGACCCAAGGGGTTCAGGTTCGCATCAACAAACTGGGAATGCGTGGACCTGAACTGCGCCCCAAAGCATCTGATGAATGTCGAGTGGTCTCGATTGGTGACTCATCGGTCTTTGGCTTCATGGTCGCCGAAGAAGAGAGTTACACGGCTGTGGCATGTCAATCTCACCAGTGTACACCGATGATCTTGGCCTCTCCAGGCTACTCAACGGTTCAGTCTTTGGTTTGGCTTGAGCGGATTGGAGCTGAACTCGAGCCAGACTGGATTTGGATTGGGAATCTTTGGTCAGATCAGAGCATAGTGGGCTTTCAGGATAAGGATTTGGTGAGGGATTATTCGGTGTTCAGACGCAGATGGCAATGGCGCATGCTTCGCATCTTTCGTCGTTCTGCTTTGTTTAATCAACTTCGATTGTTCTTTATTGGTGATACCAAACATCAGCACAGAGATGTTGCTTGGCAAAATGGGTGGAATCAGAGCGATAAAGGGCTACCTAGGGTTCCCCTTAAGAACTATGCCATCAACATTGCAGCCCTTGTGACATTGAGTCAAAGTCTGGGTGCCAATGTGGCATTTGTCGGGCTTGCAAAACAATCCGAGATGGATGGGGCGCACGACGAATTGGCAGAACAGTACCGCACGGTTTTAAAAAACGCAGCGGATATTGCAAATGCCCCTTACATTGATGCCAAAACAGTCTGGCAGCGTTCTAAACAGCCCAGTACGGCGCTCTTCGCTGATTTTCTGCATCCGTCTGCAGAAGGTCATCGCTTATTGGGTGAAGCGCTCGCTGAGGAGATTATTCGTGCGCAAGGCTGTGATTGATGCGATGTATGAGATCGGGCCCTTCAAATATTAATGCACTGTATATTTGAACGGCTGAGCAGCCCATGTCCAATAGGGTTTGTGCTCGAGCAGCCGAGTTGACACCACCCACCCCGATGACAGGAATACGCCCGTCGACCACTTTGAGAATGTGTGCGATCACTGTTTTCGAGATAGGCCAAAGCGGGCTTCCGGAAAGTCCGCCGCCTTCTTCAAGGCGATTGGTGGATGCAGGACGTTGGTTGGTGGTGTTGGTCCCAATGACTCCATCGCATCCCAGTTCTATAATGACCTCCAAAGCGGATTCGAGATCTGGAGTAGCCATGTCTGGTGCAAACTTTACAAAGACGGGCTTTCCATTGGCTGCAGGAAGAGCTGTTTCGAGAAGCCCTTTTAGTTTATCGGCTGCTTGAAGTTCTCGAAGCCCGGGTGTATTGGGGGAGGAGACATTGACCGTAAAGTAGTCCACCAAGTGATTCAACCGCTCCATAGATGTGCGGTAGTCTTCTCCAGCCTCATCTAGTGGGGTTATCTTCGACTTACCAACATTGGCACCTACGGGGATATTTGGCCATAGACCAATGTCTTGGATGTGTTGAAGTCTATCAGCGAGGGCAGCCGACCCGTGGTTATTAAAACCCATTCGATTGATGATTCCATTCTCTTCAACGAGTCGAAAGAGCCTGGGTTTGGGGTTACCGGCTTGTGCATGTGCAGTGACGGTTCCAAGTTCCATAAATCCAAAGCCAAGGGCTGGCCATACTGCAATGCCCTCTCCATCTTTGTCAAGTCCTGCCGCCAAGCCGATCGGGCTACTAAAGGTCATACCAGCCAACTGTGTGGCCAATTTGGGATGATTTTGACTAGGCTGATTCAGCATCCACTGACTTAGTTTTGGAAAGCGACGAAGTTGACCGAGCGTTAGCCGGTGGGCCTTCTCAGCATCCATTGAAAATAGAATCGGGCGTAGCACAGACCACATGTCAAT
The DNA here is from genome assembly GCA_036146655.1 of Myxococcota bacterium. Taxonomy (GTDB): domain Bacteria; phylum Myxococcota_A; class UBA796; order UBA796; family UBA796; genus JAYYJC01. Next base: position 6,266 of record JAYYJC010000450.1, read on the forward strand.
TCTCTCACTTTTTAAAATTGTCTTGGTTGATGCAATCGGGTAACATTTATGACAGAGGAGTGGCGTGTGATAGTCTCATTTTTTTCAGCATTAAGTTGGGCTGGTGATTTGGCAATTACCAATGCAACGGTATTTCCCATTGATGGTCCTGTGATTGAAAATGGACATGTTTTGGTTTCGGATGGCAAAATCAAAGCCATTGGGCCAGACATTTCTATTCCAGAAGGAACCGAAACCATCGATGCAACAGGTAAGTTTCTAATGCCGGGGATCATTGATGTACATTCTCACATGGGGGTCTACCCATGGCCGGGTGCCAATGCCCACAGCGATGGCAATGAGGCTTCTGAACCGATTACAGCTTTTGTGAAAGCTGAGGACTCTGTTAAGGTCTCAGATCCTGCTTTTGCGTTGGCAAGGGCTGGCGGGGTGACTTCAGTGATGATCCTGCCTGGCTCTGCAAATCTGATTGGAGGAGAGACGGCGACCTTAAAATTGAGACCATCACGAACGCTTGAGGGGATGCGATTTGAAGGTGCACCTCGCGGCATCAAAATGGCTTGTGGAGAAAATCCGAAGCGTGTTCATAAAAAAGAAGAGCGAGGTCCCTCAACACGAATGGGCAATATGGCGCACATGCGGGAAACCATTCAGCATGCCATTGATTATCGAGACGCCCGTAAAAGCAAGAACCCTCCGCCGTCGGATCACAACCTTGAAACCTTAATTGATGTCTTAGATGGAAAAATCAGAGTTCATGTTCATTGTTATCGCCAAGATGACATTGAAGGCATTTATCGGGTGATGGATCACTATGGGATACAGGTGGCTTCTTTTCAACATGCACTTGAAGCCTACAAGGTGAGAGATCTGATCATTGCGCACAATACTTCCATTGCGACATGGCCTGATTGGTGGGGATTTAAAATGGAAGCATACGATGCCACACCCTACAATGCGACTCTGTTCAAGCAGGATGGTGGTGTGGTTGCGCTCCATTCTGACTCCGGCAACACCATTCAGCGGTTGTACACCGAAGCCGCAAAGATGATTCGTTATGGTGCAACTGAGCAAGAGGTCTTTGAAATGATCACATTGGATCCTGCAAGGATGTTGGGGATTGAAGACAGAGTCGGTACCTTATCCGTCGGGAAAGATGCGGATCTTGCATTGTTTACGCATCACCCACTGGATGTCTATACAAGAGTTGAACGCACTTGGATTGATGGCGAACTGGTCTTTGAGCGGGAGGAATCCAATGTCCTTAAGTAGACGCACAATGCTAACTGGATTGACTGCTGCTGGTGCCTTGGGTGGTACTGCTTTCGCACAGCCGTCCATTGGTGGTTTTTTTCCTGCAGCACCAAAACGCTTCATCAACGGAGTTTTACTTCGAACCGATGGCACCACACAGTCCAATATGGGAATAGAGATAGACATCGAAGGGAATGTCAGCGTGGTAGAAGGATTGAGCAATGGAATTGATCTCAAGGGGCAATGGATTTGTCCGTCATTTGTAGATGCTGGGAGCCAAATTGGACTGTATGAGGTTGAACTTGAATCTCGGACGCATGACCAAAGAGAAGAACAGCCAGTTGATCCAAGCCTGAACGATCCAATTGATGGCTACAATGCGCTGTCGACCGCCATCCCTACCATTCGTGCCAACGGTATTTCTCATGCGCTCATTCACCCCTCACAGAGCGGTCTTGTGGCCGGTCAGATTTCGTCAGTACGGTTGGCGGGCATGCTGAGTGCAGAAGCGGCCGTTGAAAGAGGTATTGCACTGGGTGTCTGTCTCGGAAATGCAGGTAAAGGGGGAGATGGTCCATCATCACGGATGGGAATTGTTCAACACCTTCGAGACAAACTCGACGAATTTGATCGGTCTCCAGAGCCTAAAAGAAGGCTATTTAAGCCAGATCTTACCGAAATCAGCCATGACGCACCCGAAATGCAAATCTGGCAAGACATCAGGGACGGAAAAAAGCCAATTGTTTTTCAAGCCAATCGGGTCGACGACATTGATCTGGCCGTGCGTTTAATCACCGAGTATGAGCTGCATGGCGTCATTCAGGGAGCCGCAGAAGCTTGGATGGTAGCAGATGCCATTGCAGAAGCTAAAATAGGGCTCCTGCTTGGTCCTCTTGATGTCCAGCCCAATAACTTCGAGCATTTGCGCGCTCGATATGACAATGCGGCACTGCTTCAACGGGCAGGGGTTCAATTTGCCTTTCGATCAGGTGCCAATCACGATGCACGGATGCTACCGACCAAAGCGGCCATTGCGGTGGCTCATGGCCTACCTTTTGGAGAAGCCATAAAGGCTTTGACGGTCAATGTGTCAGAAATCCTACGAATTGAACCCCTCGTTGGAGACATTGGAGACCACACCAGTTTCTTTATTTGTGACGGTGATCCCCTCCAAGCGAAGCACCACATTCATCGAATGTGGATCGAGGGACAAGAGGTTACACTTCGCACAAGACAGATTGAACTTGCTGAGCGTTTTCGAGTATTGGACTAAAGAAAATAGAGCTCGATAACTCGAGCCCTATTGCTTGATTTGATGTGTCTCTTAGAAAGACCATCCCATATTCAGGCTGCCGAGACCGGCCAGAGGAAGCGCTCCGCCTTCTCCCGATTCGGCATCGACTCCAAAGGTGGCACGGTATCCGAATCCAATGTCCCAACTGAAGGTGAAACCTCCCTGAGAGGCAATCTTTACACCGAGATGTGGTCCAAGAGTCAAGGTAGACCAAGGGTCGTCTGATGGATCCTCAACCCCCTCGATGTCTAAGATGTAAACATTTCGGTCGAACTTGGATGAAAAGCCACCATAAAACCCTCTGTTGAAGTCGTTGAAGTACCAACTGTACGATGCATTCAAGCTTTGTCTCTGATAAGTTGCGCTGCCGCCAGCCGTCTCAGCTAGTCCTTGAGCCAACCGTTGAAAAATATTATTGTATTGTCCAACGGCAAACCCGATAGCAAGTCCCTTGTTTTCCTGTATTTCCATTTCGTATTCAGCAGCAAGTGCCGGCCATAAGGCCTTTAGCGGGGAAATGGTGACCGATTTGGTGTGGTCTGCAATGGGTTTGTCTTTTTTGGCTTCAGCGGTTCCGGAAATGGCCATTAAACCAAACAGTGATGAAAATAAAATAGACATACTTACTCCTATGGTAATTAACTGTCCCTACAATACTAGCACTGATTGTGCTTTCAAATCACATCGAGTCAGCGATGTCTGCTAATTCGTTTTGTTGAAGCGTCTGTTTGTAGTACAGATAAAAATATTCAGCGCCACTGACAAGTGCAAGGATCACAGAAATATAGAGCATGACGATACCGCTGCTGTGCACATCAATGTGAACGCCAAATTGAGGGATACTTAGGGGGTAATGCCAGAGCAGCATACCCAGTGCAGTGGATTGGTAGGCTGTTTTTAGTTTGCCCATCGGGCTTGCAGAGAGCGAAAATCCCTGTTGAGATGCAATGCTTCTAAGGCCAGTAATGGTCATTTCGCGGCAAATGAGGACGGCGATAATCCATGCGGGTGCCCACCCAAGTGGAATCAGCATGATGAGCACAGTGGCCACCATTAATTTGTCTGCGAGGGGGTCCAAATAAGCACCCATTGGGGAGACCAAGTTCCATTTTCGTGCAAGGTAGCCATCAATGACATCGGTAATCATAGCGATGACAAAAATAACACAGGCGATTATCCCTTCAGTG
>JAYYJC010000451.1:0-15122 GCA_036146655.1 Myxococcota bacterium
GGTGTGGGAAATTCACCTGGCTTTTCCCAGAGCATCAATGCCACAACTGGGATGACCGCAATGCGACCGAGTGTAAGTATATTGGGGATATTCCAAAAACTGGAGGGTTTGTGTGCTTTGGACATGAAGCCTTTAGGGGATAATGGGATACTGATTTTTAAAGTGCTCAAAGTATTCCATAACCCGAGTCACATAAGTTTGAGTGCTTTCAAATGGGGGAATGCCGTTGTATTTTCGTACATTCCCTGGACCTGCGTGATACGCAGCAATCGCCAGTCGATAGTTTCCAAGATTGTCGATTTGTTCACGAATGTATCGACAGCCCCCATCAATGTTCTGTTGAGGATCCCATGGATCTTTCACTTCGAGGGCTTTGGCCGTACCAGGCATCAACTGCATGAGACCCATTGCCCCAACATTGGATTCTGCAGTGGGAATCATTGCTGACTCAGCCAATATGATGGCTTTAACGAGTGCTGCAGGAAGAGCATATCTGGTGGCAGAATCCAAAATATAAAAATCCCAAAGATCTAGGTTGGGAAAGTTTTTGTCGTTGACATGCTTGAGTGTGGGGGGTGGGCCATCGAGTTGAAAGATCGAAGTGCCGCTGGTGAGCGGGGAGTCGCTTATCTCAATTGTTCCATTTGGAAGCTCGGTGATAAAAACCTCGCCTCCAATGCTCCAGAATGCCAACAGCCCAATTGATGAAATCATGATACATTGTAGCGATATCCATTATTGTTGTCAATCGAGTCCACTGGGCTCTTCTGAGGGGTCTGAATATGACCAACAAATCTGATGTCCTCATTATTGGTTCTGGTATTGCAGGCCTCCGTCTTGCGCTTGCCTTACCCGAAACTACCCAGATTACCATTCTGACCAAAAGAGAATTGATTTCTAGCAATACACGGTGGGCACAAGGGGGAATTGCCGCAGCTTGGAGAACAGATGATTCATGGCAAGATCATGTAAAGGACACCCTTGTAGCAGGTGCAGGTTTGTGCCGTCGGGAGGTGGTGGAATATGTCGCCCGTCAAGCCAAAGCAAGGGTTGAAGAATTAATCGACTTGGGCGTGAATTTTGATCGAGACCTTGCAGACTCTGAATCGTATTCTCTTCACCGTGAAGGTGGACATTCCGCCAGACGCATTTTACATTTTAAAGATTTGACCGGTGGCGAGATCATGCGTGCTTTGATCGAACAGGTGCGTTCCAAATCCAATGTGACTATTTGTGAGCACACGCTTGCAATTGATCTCATCACCGACAGTTGGCTATCTCGGCGTACCAGTGGGTTACCGCCCATTCGCAATAAGGTTCATGGTGCGTATGCCTTCAATGTTCAAACCGGCATGATTAACCGTTTTTCAGCAAAGGTAGTGGCACTGTGTACTGGTGGTGCAGGAAAAGTCTACATGTACACATCCAATCCAGACATTGCCAGTGGTGACGGTATTGCCATGGCTTATCGCTCTGGGGCGATGGTGGCGAATATGGAGTTTGTGCAATTCCATCCCACTTGTCTCTTTCATCCACAAGCACGGAACTTTTTGATTTCTGAAGCCCTGCGCGGAGATGGAGGAATATTGAGAAATCAATCTGGAGAACGATTCATGGAACACTATGATGAGCGATTAGAGCTTGCTCCACGAGATATAGTGGCTCGATCCATTGATGCGGAGCTCAAAAAACGAGGAGAAGACTGTGCTTTTCTCGATATGACTCATCTCTCAAGGGAAGACCTGAAGTTTAAGTTTCCAAATATTTATGCCGGATGTCTAGATCTTGGAATTGACATTGCCACCCAGTATATTCCTGTGGTTCCTGCAGCCCATTATCTGTGTGGGGGAGTGGTGACCGATCTCAATGCTGAATCGACCATTCGAAATCTTTTTGTCGTGGGTGAAGCCGCCTGTACAGGTCTTCATGGTGCCAACCGTTTGGCATCCAACTCACTTCTTGAAGCCATCGTATTTGCCGTCAATGCTGCGCATGCCATACTGGGCCGATTGCCAGATTTGCCAGAACCAATAGATCTTCCTGAGTGGGATTCCAGAGATGCAAGTGATCCGGACGAACAAGTGGTGATCAATCAGGTTTGGGATGAGATACGCCGATTTATGTGGAACTATGTGGGAATTGTTCGAACCACTCGACGCTTGGAGCGGGCAAAAAAACGCCTTCAAGTCGTTCATGAAGAAATTGAAGACTATTATTGGGATGTCAAAATAACCTCAGATTTCATAGAACTGCGCAATCTTGCGACGGTCGCAGACCTTGTCGTGAGCAGTGCCCTGAAAAGAAGAGAATCACGGGGTTTGCACTATACCCTCGATTACCCTGAGTCTGATCCACGGCTCATTCGAGACACTGTGGTAGCCAAAAGGTATTAGCTGCTCCCAATTAATGTAAGGATCTCGTCTGGTGACTTAGGCGTGGCGAAACTGAGTATTTCAGGGGTGCCATCGGTAATTCTGACATCGTCTTCGATTCGGATGCCTCCAAATCCCCACCATGAACTTAGTTTGTTCCAGCGTATCTCATCCTTGAACTGCTGACGAAACTTCGGCAGGTTTAAGATTTCGGGTACGATGTAAAATCCTGGTTCTACCGTAACGACCATGTTGACTTCCAGATCCAAATCCAGACGAAGATAGCCCGTTCCAAATTGGTCAGATCGGGTTCTCCCAGGCGCATACGCAGCACAATCTCCGAAGTTTTCCAAGTCATGGACATCAAGTCCAATCAAGTGGCCCACACCATGAGGAAAGAAAAGTGCATGTGCACCTGTCTCGACTGCTGTTTCTGGGGTGCAATTGAGTAGACCCACTGAACTTAAAAACTCGGCAATCGCCAAGCTGGCTTCAGTATGAACTTCCCGATAGCGACGGCCTGGTGCGAGAAGAGCTATGGCACGCTTTTGAGCCTCAAGGACCGCTTCGTAGCATTCGCGTTGTTGTTGTGACCATTCTCCACTGACCGGCCAAGTACGGGTCACATCGGTAGCGTACCCATTTGGCGACTCAACACCTCCATCGAGCAGCATGAGCTGACCTGCCATTAGTGTGTTTTGATACCTGTGATTATGAAGAATGTGACCGTCCACTGTGACGATGGGTTGATAGGCTTGTGGTAGTCCTGATCTCAGTCCTGGTCCAAAAAATGCTGCTGCAATGTCCCGTTCATTGGCGCCAGGATGAGTTGCTTTCATCGCATTTATGTGTGATTCAGCGGTGATCTGCTGAGCATATCGCATGCTGTCAAGTTCACTGTTATCCAAGATGCGTCGCTGCTCTACGATGGCATTGATGAGCACATCGTCACCATTGTATTTTCCACACTGAAGCGGTTTTTGGCATTGGCTGCTGAGCCACTGATTGACTTGCTCATCCGGAACTGCAATTGTAACCCACCCTTTTTGATTTTGAATGAAGTCTGGCAGCAGTTGAGCAGTTGATGTGCGTTCAAAGCCCAAGTGACGGCCTCTCTCAGGAACACTCGGTGTCTGACCATGCCACAATGAGTCACCATCAGGTGCTGATTCAAGAAAGATCTGATGTTGGTCTTCATCGATCCATACAGCCGCATTTGGTTCAGTACAGCCAGTGTAATAAAGAAAGGATGAATCTTGCCGAAATGGCAGTCTGTTCATTGGAAAGTTGCGGGCACGGTGTCCGTTTGCACAGAGCAGAATGGGCCGCTTTATGGTGTCAAACAGTGCTTGTCGACGGGCTTGAAATTGACGAGTAGAGATCATACAATACCTAAGAGGTCTTTATGTGGGTTCTGATTTCAACGGCATGTGTCTTGTTCGATGAAGGGGATATTCCTGTATCCTGTGATGAGCTCGGTTGCGACATAAAGCCAATCACATTGCGCATAGAGCCCGTTGAGCCCACTGTATCAGATACCCTGTATTGTATGGTTGAGCCAGACAACATTGCAGCAGAAATTGCTTCTTATCGATGGACTCATGAAGATGGAACGCCTTTGGGTCAGAATCAATCACTCCCTTTATCCCCAACAATTGTTCAGAAGAATGATCGAGTCTCTTGTTCTGTAATCTTCAATCACCCCCACTATGCCTCAGGAAACCACAAAGTCGAGACTCAAATTGTAAATTCTCCACCGATAATCAGTGATCTTGGAATTAGTCCTGCTGTTCCCATATTGTCTTATGACGGTTTGTATTGTGTCCCAACGGCATATGACATCGATGACGATGAATTGGTTGTGGCCTCTACTTGGTTTCTAAATGACGAACGCTTTGATGATGTTTATGTAGATGGATCAATTTTACCACATAATGTGCATGCTGGAGACCGATGGCAATGTCAAGTCCATGTATCAGACGGGGAGCTGAGCATTCAAGAAGACAGCGATGTTTATGTAGCCGTTGAAGGCATACAATGGGCCACCGTGCCGGCTCAATCCGCACTGTTGGGCTCGCCTGACGCAGAGCAGGGCAGAGGACCCGATGAGACTCTGCGTATGGCGACTCTCAGTTCAGATTACTTTGTCATGGCGACTGAATTGACGGAAAATATGGCGGCAGCCTTGACCGGCTTAACCATTGAGAGTGATTGCTGGGATTGCCCAGTTTCGGGTTTGAGTTGGAGCGAAGCTGCCGAGCTTGCCAACCTGCTTTCAGAGTATTATTGGCTTGAACAATGCTATTCTTGCACTGCGATTGACTCTGAGGTCAGTTGTGTACCTGACATGAGCCCATATGCATGCAACGGCATACGGCTCCCCACAGAAGCAGAATGGGAGATTGCTGCTCGGGCACAGTCAAACACAGCATTTCATTCGGGGAATATAATCAATGAAGGAATGGCCTGTTTTGATGCAGAGTTGGACGAACAGCGTCTTGAAGACATTGCTTGGTACTGCTATACTGCTTCTGAACCACAACGGGTAGGGCAACTGAATGTCAATGCCTACGGTATTAGTGACATTCATGGCAATCTGTGGGAATGGACGAGTGACAGCTACAGTGTTTGGGGGAACGGCGAAACCACTGACCCCTTTTCATTTGAAAACAACACACGAGTGATCAAAGGGGGAAGTTTTGCAGACAGTCCTTATGATTTAAGAGCCGCCTCAAGACGGAATGTCTTGTCAAACATTCAATCAGATGACATTGGAATTCGCTTTGTTCTGACCAGATGAGACCCGCATGAGGATTATTAGAATTTTGCGGTGAGCCAATCATTAATATTTTGCATGACCGTATCTTGCTCAGGCTCATTCAACAATTCGTGGTAAAGTTTTTCGTAGACCTTTAAGGTACAATCACCGCCATAACGGGCTGCAAATGCTTGTCCAGCATCAGGAGAGCATATCTGATCGCCAGTCCCAATGTTTATCATAAGCGGTGTTGTGAAGGAAGGTGCCGAGCCGTTCACTTCAGCCATGGTTCGAAGAAGTTCTGAACCCCAGCGTGTCGTGATGGTGCCATAAACAAGCGGATCTTTTTTGTAGTCTTCTACAACCGCCGCTGAGCGAGAGAGGTACTCTACTTTGAGTTCATTCGGCAAAGACAACGACGGAATCAGTTTTGATAGGATTTGTCCAGCCTTCACTTTGATGATTGAGGGTTGATTAAACAATCTCAGTAAGGGGTTGGACAAGGCAACGCAGCGTACTTCGGGTGTTAGCGGTGTTTGTAATGAATACAATGTCACTAGGCCACCCATTGAATGAGCCAAAATGGCCATGGGTTTCCCCACACAGGCCATCACGCTCTGAATATCTTCTCTGTATCGCAGCCACATATCGACATGGCCCCGTTTACCTTCACTTTGTCCATGTCCTCTCAGTTCAATGACTGTGACACGCCACCCATGCGTTGAGAAAAAATCAGCCACATGCTTATATCGGCCCACATGTTCTGCCAGTCCATGGACGATAAGCAAATCTTTTTCACCTTCGTCGTTCCAGCGGGCAAATTGGATTTTGGTTCCATCATCAGAACGAGTCTTGAGAAGTTTCATCTCTTCCTCCAGAGTGACTGGGTCATTCCACTATACCAAAGCAATAGAAAGCCACGGCAATGCCACAATGACCGCTAAACAGAATAACATGAGAATCAAAAACGGTACTGTTGCACGGATAACATCGACGACGGGTCGATTAAATACAGTCGATGACACAAAGAGATTAATCCCCAATGGTGGTGTCAAATAGCCCAGTTCAAGATTCACAATGAACATGATGCCAAAGTGAAGGGGATGGATTCCGTAGGACATGGCAATTGGTGCGAGTAAAGGTGCCACAATGAGTATTGCTGAGATAATATCCATAATACACCCCAGTGCCAGCAAAAAGAGATTGACCAGTATCAAAAATTGCCATTTCTGCGATACGCTGCTTGTAATCAGTTCAGTGGCTGCCTGCGGAATCATTTGAGCAGATAAGAACTTGTTAAAGGCAATCGCCAGAACAATGATCAAAAACAAAGAGCCCATCATGACTCCAGACTTTGCGAGAACATTGGGCAATTGGCTGGGTTGCATGAGTTTGCTTTTGTCGGGCTCTGTAAAACGATGCAAGACCAGCTCAACGAGCAATGCATACACAACGGCCACTGCTGCCGCTTCAGTGACAGTGAACTTAAGCGGACCCAGAACCCCATAAATTCCACCCAATATGAGAACGGGCAAGAGCATCGAAAGCCAACTGTGTTTGAGTTCTCTAATTACATTGCCCCAATACGAGCCTTCAATTTCCGGCTCAATGATGTCAATGTCCGGTAAACTGGGTCGAGTGCGATACAAAGTAAAGAAAGCAAGCGCACCAGCGATAAACAACCCAGGAAGCACGCCTGCAATAAAGAGGTCATTTGGGGAAACCAGAAGGACTGATGGGTCAAGATCACCTGGCAGAAGGCCAGATTCTGGGTCAATCATGTCTTTGCCCACAACCTGAAGGCTTTGGCTAACCATAATGGCATAGATGATCATCGGAACTGAAGGCGGAATAATAATTCCAAGGGATCCTGCAGAGGTGAGAACACCCAGAGAAAAGTTTTCAGGGTACCGTTCTTTCACCAGCATGGGAAACATAATGGAACCCACTGCTATGACTGTGACTGGAGATGAACCCGAAATGGCTGCAAAGATGACACATGCAAAAATGGAAGCCAATCCAAGACCGCTGGGGGTTCGACCCATGACAGCTCGAGCCAATTTAACCAAGCGTTCTGCAATGGCACCTTCGGTCATGATGTTTCCGGCCAAAACAAAAAAGGGAATGGCCAGCAGTTCTTCTTTTTTAACGGCTTCGTACATGTCTTTGGCGATGTTGCTGACATCGATGCCTTGAATCTGTGACACACAGGCCACTGTAGCGACTCCAATCACCAAAAAGAGCGGGGCGCCGACGAGTGCCAGCAAAATGGCACCGATAAAAATAAGCCATCCCGTGCTGACACCCAAGATGGCAGCAAGTCCCAATAAAAATCCGGGGAAAAGGCCTGCGAAGATGAGGTCCTTTGGACCTCCTCCTGCACTGCGTACCCAGCGAAATGGAGCAGGCGGGTGAGAGACGGGTTCGTCCTCTGAGCTGTTTTCGGACTCATCTTCTTCCACATATGGATCAAAGCGAGCAGACAATCCCAGTGCTAAAAATCGGATGGCCATTAAAAAGAATGACAGTGGAATAATGGACTGCGCAAGCCAAAGGGGAAACTTTATGCCACCTGAACTGCTTTCAACAAAGGCTTGGAGGTCTTCTGCAGGTTCTACCAGTGCCTCTTCTTCCCCAGTGTCTCCCCCAACCAAGTTTGCAATTTCATCCAATTCTGCCGCATCCACGTTCGTATTCACTGCGGTTTCAGCAATGGGTTCAAAACTCAGCCGTTCAGAGCTTTCAATTGATTCCGTGGGGTTCCATAGCCATGAAAGGAGACTCAATCCACCCAATAATACCAGCAGGCCACCCATTCCTTCAAAGAGTCGGATCTTCCAAGTGTCAGGGTGCTGATCTCGGTATACCCGCATTCCATAGCAAAATATGAGAACAACGGTGGTCCAGATGACGATCGTCAGATTTGAGGTTTCTTCGATTGGTAGGAGGGTTTGTCCAACCCAATTCACCGGCCCCCTCAGGCTGTCCCACAATGGAAGTGCGTCTTGGCCCGCACCTGTTCGCAGTGAGTCTGTGATAAGTGCCATGGCATAACCACCAAACTTCCAGCAGAAAACAGCTGCCGTAAGTGCAGTGAACCGCTTTGCTAAACGAGCCGCCGCAGGAGATAGGATACGATCTGTGGCATCCACGGCAAGGTGTTTCTTTTGACGGACGGCAAGTGATGCGCCTAAGAATCCAACCCAAACCATGAGAACCACGGCCATATTTGGACCGCCGTCGATTTCGAAATCGAAAAAGCTCAGTTCTCGTCGCATATAGTCCAAAAACGACAAGCCCACCATGACCAGCATAAACAAAGAAATCAATCCCTTTTCTAGTCTGGCCAAGTAACGATCTAATTCTTCACAGACGGCACTAATGATCACCACAATGCCTGAAATCAATAAAAGGAGATAGAAGACAATGTGTTGCAGTATGCCATCTGCAAACCATCGCCAACACTTACGCCATGCTTGGTTTATCCCATCTACAATACCTGCAATGGTGTCCAACAAGGAGAACAAAAAGGAACGTGGTGGCGTATTGGACATATTTCACTCAATGAACAAAAATAGGTGACCTAATAATACACTGCGCTCTTGATAGAGCGCATTAATCAAGTCGAGTTAAAGAACAGATTTAGCGCATGCCCTTTAGGGTTGTCATCACCTTTTCGTAAGTGCTTTGCATTTCTGGATTGGCTGCTAGAAAGGCCGTATGCGTATTTTTTCGGCAAGCCTTTACAAATGCCTTTCGCTGTTCGGGGCTCAATTCGGCAACATCTTTTCCCATGGCTTTAATGGTCTCGATCAGTTCGCCTTCCATGGCGCGCACTGTGGCTCGCCCTGAAATGGACTCTTCATTGGCATTGGCCATCAAGATTCCCTGGAGTTCTGCCGGTAAGCGGTCGACAAAAGATTTCGAATAGAAAACTGCCGCAGGCTGATAAATGTGACGAGACAGCGTGTAGTGAGACACTGGCTGAATCCAACCCGCTGCCAATGAGAACAGTGGTGTGTTGTCAAAACCGGTGACAATGCCAGTGTTCAATGAAGGAACGACTTCTGATACCGGTTTCGCAACCGCTTGAACGCCCATAGACTTATACATGTTGAGGTGGACATCAGACTCTTGAGAACGCATTTTGAAGCTGGTGAGTGCTTCGGGCGTAGATGCTGGTCCTTTGGTGGCAAAGTTTCGCCAGCCATTCTCTGACCACGCATAAAATGTAATGCCTTTTTCTGCAAGGGCCGTCTTTGTCGGTTCGAGCAAAACGGTATCAAGAACCTTATCTGCTTCACTGTTCGATCGGAACAAGAAAGGCAACTCAACCATCTTTAGCACGCCGATGTCGAGCGCTTCTCCAACGGCACCAGTCGAAAATCCCCCGCCTTGTAACCGTTCACCCTTTTGGACATCTTGTATCATTTCGATTTCAGAGCCTAGGGAACCACCTAGAAAAAGCTTGACCTGAACGCGTCCATCTGACTCTTTTTCAATGCGTTTTTTGATGCCCTGTAGCTGAGCAGACCAAGGTGTGCCATCTGGGGCCACTGTTCCAAAGTTCAAAGAGAACTCAGGGTTCGCTTGAAGAGGTTGCTCAGAGGTCAGCAAGAGAGCAAAGCTGGCAATAAGCCCAGCAAAAATGCTTCGTACTTTCATGGATTATTCCTCAGTAGTTGATTCAGTGTCAGAACCCTTAGCCGCATCTGCTTCTTCCGAAGGTGCTTCGCCTTCTGCAGGTGCTTCACCTTCTGCAGGTGCTTCGCCATCTTCGGTGGTTTCGGCTTCTGGTTCTGGTTCTGGTTCCGGCTCAGCTACCGGTGGTGGGTTTTGTAGTGGCTTGGCCTCGGGAATCTCGCCAGCGAACTTTTCGGTGCGGCCTTCGAATAAAGCCTTAGCTTTTACTTTTTCCGCTTCATTTTCAGGAAGAAGTTCAGCACTTAGAATGTTGCTGTCGGCAGCCAGTACATATTGAAGCATCTCATCATAAACTTCATAACTTTGGCTCTTTTCAGCCCAGTAGTTGGCGAAAAGGACTCGATTTGCAAGATTTCCTGGAGCAATTTCGATGGCTTTTTCAAACATGCGCTTGGAGCGTTCAAGGTCTTGGCCTGCGAACGAAGGCAAACCTGCATAATAAGCACCCCAGTATCTATAAATTGCACCATAAAAGTAATCAGGCTGTAGTTCTTCTACACGGGTGACATAATCAAAGACGGTTTGTTTGTGCGCAAGTAGCTTTGAGAGCCCCATGGTCTTTGCCCATTTGCCTAGAGAAGCAGAAGTCCAGTAGATGCATGGAACATCTTCAATGGTGGCCAGTTTGACTGCTTCTGATTTGTTGCCACTTTTTTCAAGCGTTTCTTTGAAACCGCTATTGATGTTGAGGCACATGTCTCCAAAAGCGATGGCCTTGTCCCAAGCAGCCAGTTTAGCGTCGGTTTCTGGCTCGTGTGCGTCTCCCATAAAATACCAGCCTCGTACAAGGTGGTATGCTGCATCACGATTTGTTGGATCGTTGGCAAAGACTTGCTCGTAAAATGCGAGTGACTGTTCCAAAGTGGCTTTGTCACCTCTGTTTTCCCAAAGTTCAGCGGCTTTTGCTGCAGCGTCACCGCCATCAGAATTGGCCGCCTGCATTTCGTAGCTTCCGGGTTTGCCTTTGCCGCAACCCAAGGTCAGGCTCAGTGCCATTACAGTTGTTATCGTACGCATTGCTATCTCCTGTTTATCAATGTCACATAATTGTCGAGAGTAATGAATTAAGGTCAACTTATTTCGTATTTATCGAATTGTCAATCTCTGAGAATCCAAAACAAAGAACAAATCCGATTATTATCCGGCGCCCAAATATGATACATCATGGTCACCAATATACAGCTATGGAGAAATGATGCTCACCTCTCATGTTGCTCAAGCCCTTACCTTTGATGATGTGCTCTTGTTGCCAGCGCATTCCCAAGTGCTGCCAGACCAGGTCAATGTGTCCGCAAGTCTGGGTTCACAAATCGATCTCAACATACCATTGATATCAAGTGCCATGGATACTGTTACTGAAGCAAGAGCGGCAATTGCAATGGCACGAGAAGGTGGATTGGGTGTTATCCACAAAAACTTGACCGTCGAACAGCAAGCTGCGGAGGTACTGGCCGTTAAAAGGGCCATGACAGGCATCATTCCCAATCCGGTTACCATTGAGCCAAGCCAAACGATTGAAGCGGCCATCCAGTTGATGACAATTCACAATATTTCAGGTGTTCCCGTGGTTCGTGGAGGGCATGTATCGGGAATTTTGACCGCTAGAGATCTTCGTTTTGAGCGTAATCTACAACGGTTGGTTTCTGATGTGATGACCACTTCAGATCGTTTGATATCGTGCCCACCTGATACCAATATGGAACAAGCAAAAGATTTAATGCAGGAGCATAAAATTGAAAAACTTCTCGTCGTAGATGGTGAGGGGTCTCTGTGTGGTTTGATAACCTTTAAGGATCTTATGGCTGCGACCATGCACCCTCAAGCCGCTCGAGATGCCGACGGGCGTCTTCGATGTGCCGCCGCTGTTGGCGTTGGACCAGATTGCATGTCCCGTGCAAGTGCACTGGTTCAAGCAGGCGTAGATGTACTGGTGGTTGATACCGCACATGGTCATTCACAAGGTGTATTGACGAAGGCCGCTGAACTCCGCAAATCTTTTCCAAATGTGCTCCTTGTGATTGGCAATGTGGCTACTGCAGATGCCACTTTGGCTTGCATTGATGCTGGTGCAGATGCTGTCAAAGTGGGTATTGGTCCTGGCAGTATTTGTACCACACGAATTGTCGCTGGTGTGGGTGTTCCGCAGCTCACAGCCATTGCGCAATGTGCAGAGGCCGCATTGCCGCACGGTGTGCCCATTATTGCTGACGGTGGTATTAAATATTCAGGAGATGTGGCCAAAGCCATCGCTGCAGGTGCAGATGTCGTTATGATTGGTTCTCTCTTTGCTGGGACAGACGAGGCTCCTGGAGAAATGGTCCTTTACCAAGGACGGACTTATAAATCGTATCGAGGTATGGGTTCTGTAGAGGCCATGCAAGCCGGCTCAAAGGATCGATATTTCCAAACGGGCACTCGTAAGCTCGTTCCAGAAGGCATTGTCGGTCGTGTGCCTTACCGTGGACCAATGGCTGATACCATCTATCAGCTGGTTGGTGGGCTGCGCGCCTCCATGGGATACACGGGTTGTGCGACCATACAAGAAATGAAACAGAAAGCACAGTTTGTTCGCATTACCTCGGCAGGACTTTCGGAGTCTCATGTTCACGATGTGATTATCACAAAAGAAAGTCCGAATTATCGAATCAAATAATTGGTCAGAAAAACAAAAAACGCACAGTTAAACTGTGCGTTTTGTATAACAACAAGCCGTCTTTACTTAATGGCCTGACGTATCATCACGATGTTTCGGTTGGCACCAGGAATGCCACCTTTGATGTAAACCAAGTTGCGATCGCTGTCGACTTTCACAACGGTCAGGTTTTGCATGGTGACTCGTTCAGCACCCATGTGACCAGGCATTTTTTTACCTTTGATAACATGACCAGGTGTGAGACGAGTACCAATAGAACCCCCATGACGGAAGTATTCGTGTGTACCGTGAGAGCGGATGAAACCTCGGAAGTTGTACCGCTTCATTACGCCCGCAAATCCGCGGCCTTTGCTGGTTCCGGTCACATCAACCTTGGTGTTGGCTGAGAAGAAATCAGCAGGGGCCAGTACATCGCCTGCACTAAACTTTCCCGCATCGTCTTTACTCACTCGGATTTCACGGATGTGTCGTTTGATGTCTACGCCAGCAGACTTGAATACACCCTGCATTGGCTTTGAGGTTCTGCTTTCTTTTTGAGAGCCGAAACCCACTTGAAGTGCATTGTATCCATCTTTACCTTCGTCAGACTTTACTCGGATAACAGTGTTACCAGATACATCAACAACAGTGACTGGCACAACATTTCCATTGTCATCAAAGATTTGGGTCATTCCAACTTTCCGACCCATTAATCCTAATTGTTCATTCATTTTGACCTCGCATTGGATGGCTAAACCATCTTACGGTTAATTGTGGCTCCACCATTTAACGGTTTCCGACGGATACCGCAAACTGTAAGCAATCTAAAGCCAGGTGACTGTTCCACCCAACTTGATAAAGAGTGACGACTCATCAGGATCGTTGCTCTGGATTTCAATGGTATTTTCTTCCGATAGGGGATAGAGGCTCTGTTCCCCACAAATGGTGGAGCCGTTTGAGGCATTGTATTGAAGCTGAACCTGAACCGTGAGACTGTCATAGGGGGCGAGATTACGATTTGAGTAGTTGCCCACTAATGTATAGGTACCAGCATTACCGCAAAAGGGCGTACCGAATGGCAAATTGTCGTTTCGCAGTAAAATCTGACTAATGCTGAGCGGCTCATCACCGACATTTTGGATGTAAAATTCTTGGGTATCAGGATTGCCAAAATTGCTGACTTGAAACGAATCCAGTGTGTCTGCCGCAGAACCATTTGAAATAACATCAATATCTGGCGCACAGATATAGCACTGCTCTTCTCCAGAACCATTGAGCTCAATACTGAGCGAAGGTGTCATTGACGAGTCAGTATTCAGCGAAAGATCGCCGCTGTAGTTTTGTTCTTGAGAGGGGGTGAAAGAGATATCTAAACTGCGACTTGCACCTGCAGATATGAATGTTCCTGGAACCACATCAGAAGAGGATGTATAGGTAAACGCACTTTCATTGGAAGAGATGGATTGGATTAAAATATCGGCACTCCCACTGTTGGTGACAGTGACAGATTTTATGGATGTGGTGCCCACACCAACGGTTCCAAAATTTTGTGATGCTGCACTGAGTGTGAGACCGCCATCAGCACCAGGATTTCCAGAGTCTGATGGATTTCCTGTATCGACGACTTCATCGATAGAGCCTGTTCCTGTGAGAGGTACCTGAGCCGTTGACGACTCAGAACTCAACCAAATGTTTAATGTACCACTGTAATCGATTTCTTCGGTTGGGCTGAAAGTTAACTCTTGAACGACATCGGCACCGGCTTCTACATCAAAGCTGAGTGCTGTGGTGTTGAGAGAGAATGCTGTGTCACCATCCAAATAGAATGAGCTCACTGTCAATGTGTCATTGCCGGTGTTGGTTAAGAGCACTTCAGCGGTTTGCGCCTGTCCAATTTGAACTTGAGCATAATTTATTTCACCAGGACTTATGCGCATTTCCCCTAAGAGAATCCCATTGTCACCGGTTGCTGAGTCGTTCATGTCCCATTTGTTTTCTTGGCTTAGACCACAACCTGTCATAAGCAAGCACATAAGTAAGCGGTTCATAATCAGTTCCTTCGATCTGTTTTTCAACAAGGTGAATACCCTATTTTTATCGATGATGTGAAATGTGATGTAACAATTGCGCTACAACTGCTAGGACCACAAAAAAGAGCCCAACAATGGACTCTTTATTTGGCGTATATGCGATACAATTAAAATGTGTATTTCATGTAGCCAATGGCATTGGCACCGAGATCAAACCCGATGGCGTAGAATATATCTGCGTCCAGTCCAACTGAAAAGTGAGCGAGCTTTGAATAGTATTCAAAAGCAGGCCCACCCAACACCATTGGGTGAGGAGAATTGTGATAACCTGGGTTTATACCACCCCATGCTTTACCGACAACCTCGTCTAAATAGTAAGCCTCGTCCATAAGCAAGGGCGCCAACATGACACCTGCACCAGCTCTCACACCAATACCAATGCGGCGACTGGGATAGTAAGAATATTCCCCGACAGCGATGAAGCTCGATGTTCTGGTATCTCCTTGGACGAATGGTCCACCTACTGCAGCCTGCTCTTCGTAGTATGCGCCGTTGTGAATTCCTTGAACATAAGAGACTTCCCATGCGGCAGACATGGTCTCTCTGTCAATAAAGTCTTGCCCAAA
>JAYYJC010000452.1:0-2714 GCA_036146655.1 Myxococcota bacterium
GAAGGCAGTAATGGTTCAATCAACAGCGGTGTGTCAAAGTGTTCTTCATTTATTGAAATGGCCTCAAAGGAATAGGCCTCTAATTCTTTTGTTTGGACACCATCAGCTATTGACCATCCAGAAACGGCATACTGACCAGCCCTGAGTGCTCTGAAATGTATGTCTATTTGACACATCGACATGTGGTCATCTAAATCAGAATACATTTCGCTGATTTTCGTGATTTGAAAATCAGAAGAGACAGGTGCCCCAAGCTCCAATTGAGTAGTGCTTCGATACCGAACTTGTATTCTAAAGCTGCTTTCCTGTCCGACCACAACACTCTTGACAGAATCAACAATCCCGACATTAAGCTCTGGCTGCTTTACTAAATGTTCATATTCAGAAATGCCAAGCATCTTTGAAAAGTTGGAGTCTTCACCAATTTCGTAAGGGTGAAAGCGACCATCCTGAACCAGTATGGACAGATGCGATGCAGCCTCAGAATACCGATTTAAACGAGCCAAACAACTGGCCAAAGTGTATCTGAGTTGTCCTTCACCTGGATATCGGATTATCCGATTTCTTCCCATCTCCACACAGGCATCATAATCACCCTTTTCATACTGAAGAAATACAAGCCAACTTTGGAGATTACGAGACTCAGGCAGATGGTTAATGGCCGATTTGAGGGCTTGTTCTGCTGAATCCCACTCTCCAACAGCCCGAGCCTTTTCAAACTCATGGTACGCATCTAGCGCCTTTCGCTCATCATCAAACGATGGGCCATCAGATGAACAGCAAAAAAACAGAGCAATGAATAACATTTAGTTTCGAATGGTAATGATTGACAATAATCGTCCTGCACCTTTACCACTTCTTCGATATGACGGAAGGGCCAGATTTGAATAAGTACAGACACCGTGGTGAAAAACCTGTTGACAACCCATTGTGTTAACTTCGTATTCAGCGGCTGCTCTCAAGTCACAATGTGGTTTATTGGGGCCTTCAACACGGATCACCTCTTCTGGAAATCCATTTCGAACCAACGCTTCAATCACAGGCAGACCAGTTTCATAATGAGCCGTTGAAATACAAGGCCCAATCAAAGCCCCTTCTGGCTCACCAAGTTCCTCTATGCAGCGAGAAATGATTCGCTGTTGAAGACCTCTCCAACCCGCATGAATGGCAGCAACGGATTCTCCTTTCCACAACAACACAGGAACACAGTCTGCAGTTTGGATACACAATGCAATATTATTCTGGGAGGTCACCAACGCATCACCTTCGCCTTGAGCACCCGCAACAGACACTGACTTGACGGTGGAAGAATGAGTTTGTTTGAGATAGGCAGGGGCGCCCAAATGACGAATGGCTTTGGGCAACAAACCAGAAGAAAGATCTGCATCACCAGCATAAAATACAACATTGTATCTTGACGGTATGTCGCCATAATGATGCAAATAGTTATGAGACATACGGATTATTCTCTTTTAAAAGGCGTTGAAGAGATGCGGTTAAAAGTGACTTTGGAATACGCCCCTCGGCCAATTCAGTTCTAATCTCTGTTGAACTGATGGCAGGAAACGCAACGGTTTTATCTGGGTTTTCATAACCAGAACGGCCAACAACGATTGGATCAAACCTGCTTTCAATGGTGTCCCATTGCTTCCAATCTTGCGTTTGATTAAGCACATCAGACCCCACCAATAAACGAAAATGATGTTCGGGAAAATTGTCCTGAAGATAAAGCAATGTGTCTACGGTATAGCTGGGGGTTGGAAGTAAAGACTCAACTTCGGAGACGATTATTCCGCTGTGAACGTCCGAGGAAAAGCTTTTGCACCACATGACCCTCATTTTAAAAGGCGCCAATTTTTTTCCGTGGCTGTCTTCAAATGCATGACGGAAAACGGGAACCATCCAAACCTGATCGACCAAACCTGTCCAAAGACACCATGAAGCTACAAGTGCATGGGAGATGTGTGGTGGATTAAAGCTACCACCATAAACGGCTATCTTCATTCTCACTCCATCTATTTCTCACCTTGACTCCAAATGCGTTAATTTGTGGAAACTATTTTGGAATGTATCATGAATCCGAACGATCTACCCATTGGTGTATTTGATTCTGGGATTGGTGGCCTAAGTGTATTATCAGCCATCAAAACAGCTCTCCCGAACGAGCCGCTGCTCTATTTGGGAGACACTGCACGAGTACCATATGGCTCCCGATCACCAGAAACAATTGTCAGATATACTCAGCGAGTTGCCGGTCATTTATTGAAAAGGGGTGTCAAGGCCCTCGTAATCGCATGCAATACAGCGACAACCTACGGATATGAAGCAGTCAATACCAGATGTATTGAATTGGGTATACCAGTGGTTGGTGTCATACAACCAGGTGCACAGGCAGCTTCTGCACTTAAATCGGTGAGCACGGTTGCAGTGCTGGGCACAGTTGCAACGGTTAATGGCGGACAATACACCAAAGAAATACAGGCCCTTAATCCAAATATACAGGTGATTGGCAAAGCATGTCCGCTTCTTGTCCCGCTCGTTGAAGAAGGTTGGCTCAATGATCACATTACTGAACAAATCATAGTACGCTACCTCAATGAAATTGAAGCGAAGCCAGATGCCATCATTCTGGGATGTACCCATTACCCTCTTTTAAAACATACTTTTGAACGAATTTTACCCAAAGTGACGATTATTGACTCTGCTTCAGTTGC
>JAYYJC010000453.1:0-7267 GCA_036146655.1 Myxococcota bacterium
CTTCTCCGCCCACAAAATATTGTTGCAAGTGGCGAAACCATCCGAGCGTGGCAGGATGAAGGACTTTGGAATTGGCAAGAGGTCAAAGGGCGTGATGCGATTAGGGCTGGTGTTGGTGTTGGACGCTATGAAGTTTATGAAGAACCACCTGCTCAAGGTTTTCCTGGCGTTCGGGTGTCTTTATTTCCATCAATGGCATCCTTTTCAAAGCAGTTTGCACCTGAAGTAAGACGGATTCTGCAGTTTTTTAAAGGATTCTTTCCGAAGTTTCCGCATCGAGAAGTGGACATCTACCAAACGCCTGCCATCACGCCTTATCAAGCTAAAAATCAACCCCCAACCGAAAGCCGACATTCGGCCGTTCAAATCCAGACAATTGCCATAACTGCACTCGGCAGTACTTCTGAACTAAGAGAAGACAATGGTCGGCGTGCGCAAAGCCAAATTGCCCGTCAATTGGCCAGCCAATATTTTGAACAAGTGGTGATACCAGAACATTCGAGAGATGAATGGTTGTCAAAAGCGTTGGCCGAAAGCTATGCGGCATTTTATATTCGGGCGGCCTATGGTATCGAGGACTATGACTCACGAATGACTGCCATGCGTCGCACCATTGAAAAGCCTGAACAAGAGTCGGTTTTGTGGAAGGTTGCAGATGCCAAAAGAAGAGCCATTTCTCCAAGTGGAATGACGCCATTTGGAGATGTGCCTGAAAAGATACGGTTAGAATATTCAACTTATGTTCTGGCCGAAATGTTGCGTTTGAGAATAGGCGACCAAGCCTTCTTCTCTGGCGTTGAGTCTGCTCTTAAGTCGAACAAAGAAAACCGCTATTTGACGACCGAGGCCTTTCAATCCGCTTGGGAGGAATCGTCGCAACAATCTCTCCAAAACTTCTTTGACTTTTGGGTTCATGGTGGTTTTGTTCCAAACATCACTGCATATGTTCGAGTAGAAGAAGGAGACAGTGGAGACCAACTCTATGGATGCTTGGTAAGCGATGTTCCGTTTGGTACATTTGATCTTCCCATTCGCATCATTGATCAAGGTGGAGATCGAGTTGTTGATGCATTCATGACCATCAAGAATGGATATGGAGAATTCGTGGCTCCAAATCGGGGAAAGAGTGCCGAAATTGAGGTAGATCCACTTGGTTTGATCTTGGCATTTTCCAGACAAACCAAGACTGTATCAGGTGCCACGCCCTGTCCAAGTGATCCACTTAGTAAGTAAGCTTGCTTTTTAAAAAAACAATCGACTGACTCTTAGCAGACCGTTAAAATAACCTCTCTATTCTTCAGGGAAATTTGTAATGAGTTTAAATGACTTGCGTCTGCACCGTCACACCAAAAGCGATATTGCAGACAATATCGAATATTTACCTTGGTTACAAGACCTTGACTACCAAGATATCTTTCAGATGGCCGGATACTTTAAGGCGTATACACTTGAAAAAGGGCAAATTCTCTTTGAAGAGGGTTCTCATGAGTTCTATATGGTGATTGTCTACTCAGGTCGGGTTGATCTGTTCAAGGAAACATCAGATGAGGGGCAACGAGTCATAGGAACAATGCGAGCAGGTAAAGTGTTCGGAGAGTTGTCCATCTTTGATCAAGGTCCTCGTTCCGCTGGGGCCCGTGCACGGGTTGACACCATTATCTATGCACTCAGCGATGAAAGCTTTAATAAAATGAAGTCTGAAAATCCCAAAGTGGCGCTCACACTTGCACTTAAAGTCTGTCGAATTGTCTCCCAGCGTCTGCGTCAAACCACCGGTCAGTGGGTCGAATTGCTCAACTAATGTTCGAGATTAAAATACACCCCCTCACTCTCATGATGAGTGTGTAAGCCACTCAGTCCTATCCGTCGTTGAGTATGCACCACAGAGTAGGGTGTTAGAGTTCACGAGTTAAGGGTGGATCTGTTCTGATGAACATTGTAAACAAATGGACATCATTGGCCAAAATAGCGTTCGCCGGCTACGGCCAACGAACGCATTTTGTGCAACAAGACGCAAAGTGGATGTTTAATTATTCAGCATCAGCCACAGCATTGACGTTTTTAAGCGCACGAAGTGGCTCTTCAACAGGTGGACTTGTCAATTCAAGTTCAAAGATCTGAACATCAAGTGTGCCTTTTTCTTGGTCAAGGCTTCCACCTAGCCAAACCAATTTTCCAGCTTCAGCGCTTGTGGCAGGGATGTGGTCCAACGCATAAAAGATATCAGATTTTTCAGATACCAAATCATTAAACTCGATCCAATTTAGGCCTGCCTTTTCAATCCGAAGCATTGACTCGTTAATGGACTCAAGTGTATAGGTCTCAATTTGATCGAATCTGCTGTCGCCTCTGCGAACACTAAGGTTGTGTGCTTCTGTGGCTCTGTAAGTCAACAACTTGTTTGATACATCTCGATCTGAATGAATTTGATGTGCAGAGTCATAGAGCGCATCGTCAACATACAGTTGATGAATGTTACCTATTCGACCAGCCCAGACCCAGTTGCCCTCGGGGACAATATCAAGGCGTTTAATTTCGCTGACGCTGTCAAATGGGCCATGTCGAAGTTTGCTCTCAGCAATATACTTCTGATGGTTGACTGACACTTCGTAACGAGATTCTTCGAGACTTGCTCCCCAGTAGGCATTGGATGTCTGTACGCTGTCTACTGCAGGGCCCTCTTGTCCATTTATCCAAATGCGGTTGACATCTCTGTCAGATAACTTGATGGCAGGTACGCCATCGGTTTCGCGGATTGGGGTAACAGACCATGCTGAGCCAGTGGGTTCTATGTTGTGGAGAACGGTGAACCTCTTGAAGACATCATCACCAGCCTCAAGCTCGTTTTCTTCTAACCAACTATCCAGTGATTCTGGGGTGCTAAACTGATGCCACTTGGAAGTGGTAAGTTCACCGATTTCTGGTGCGGACAGCACCGCCACAAAATTAATATTTTGGCTGTATTGTTGGTAGAGAGGTGGCTGTATTTCATGATAAACCTCACTGAGAGCTCCAGCGGCATAAACTTGTTGGCCTTCAGGAAGGATATTGTTGAACGTCATCAGTTGACCATCATTGTAAAGCCAAACGGTTCGCAGACCTTCAACAGAGGTACTTTGTTGTCCCTGATGAACAATTGCATCTTTCTCACCCACTTTTGCACGGTAGAAGTAACGGTTGGTTTTATCAATGTAAACTGTGGGTAAACCAGACTGTCCTTGATGGTTAAGTTTTGTATAGGAGCCTGGTATTTCGTTCCCTAGACTGACTTCTTCAAGTCCATCAAATGGATTACCCTCTACACCATCGTGAACTTCGTTCCATTGATCTTCTGTTCTCGCCAAGTAATGTATGCTTTTGCCCGGTATTTGTTCGGTGTTTTCAGAGACTTTTACAGGCTTGGTTTCTTCTGTCGCATTTTCTGTTTCGATGCTTTCTGTTGGAATTGACTTTGAGCCAATATGCAGCCAACCAATGTCATCATATTGTTTGTAAACCGCAGTATCGCCGAGGTGAAGTTGGGCTTTGTCATCTCTGACACCGATGTAAGCCGTATACTCAAACTGATCGTCTGGAACAAAAGAATGGATTTTATCTTGCCAAGGTCCATTGTTTTCCCCGTGTACCAGCTTCGTCAATCTACGGTTGGATTTAAATGTGGTCACTTCGCTTATGCTGCGTTGGTGTGCTGCTGAGTGTTGGTAAATTTGGTGGGCCAAATAAATGGGTTCCCCGTCAGGATTGTGGTTCACATCTGTGATTTCAGTATACCAAGGGTGGTGTGCGCCATTGGTGTAGATCGATGAGAGACCCTTTCTATGACCCATGTAAAAGGCCAACAGGCCCCCGTTGATTTTGTGTAAATCAGAAACGGAATCATAACGGCTGTTGTGTACACTCACGAAAGAGCGATGTGACTCGCCATTCCAGATAACGGTGGACTCATCTCGATTGGACAGTCTTATCCAATCGACATTTGGGATTTGAACTTTAAATGTGGTCCGTCTTCTGACTGGAGTCGATTCGATGGTTTTGGCACCATCGATGTGCTCAGATTTGAGAGAATTATCAATCAGTACAAGTTCTTTCCATGGATTTTTACGGTCATCATTACTGGTCAAAAGTACCAAACGGTTTGAGCTAGCATCAGACTCAAGGTTTGAGTAGCTTAGTCCCTTGATGCGATTAAGTCCTTCTGAATGTTGATGATCAACAATAAAGAAATCGTTTTCAGCGCCGCGGCCAATGGCGTGAAAGTAGCCATTTTCCGTAAAATAATTTGGATGCGGTGACTCTAATTTTGTAAAGAATTGATTGCTGTGTACCCTTCCTGATTTACGCTCATGTGTTGCCTTAATGCTAAACGGGCGATCATGTAGGCGAAGAATCATAGGACGAGTGCTGTAACTTTGACGCAGATTTCTAAAGTCCATAAGACCATGAAGAACAAAACGATTGTTCTCTTTGTCAACCTTTAGGATTCGATATCCACTTGTGACACGGGCAAGGCTTGATGCCACACTCAAAAATACATTTTCTTTAATATTGTCCAATGAGTCGACAGGAACAACATTGTCTTCATCGTCTACGAGTTGAACCCAAAGTGGGCCGTCGTACTCTTTTGCTAAGATGGCTTCTAGTTCTGACTCGGTGTAACCAAGTGTGAGTTTACGGGCCGCAAATTCTTTCAGTGCGAAATGATAGTACTGAGAACTGCTCAATGAGTCAAAACTGTCTGAATATGCAAAGTCCTTTTGATAGAGCTTTTGAACCAGTTTTTTACCGTTGCTGTCTCTGGCAATTGCTTCAATCCCGTAGCTGTCAGGGGTGAATTGGGTCCTTCCCAGTTCGATAAATGGAACACTCTTTTCTTCATCACGAATCAGCATCCACTGGTCATCTTTTTTACCCTGAAATGTATGGAAGTCACCTCTTGGGCTAAGACGCTCATCTTTAATGCTTTGATAGAGGTCAGCTCCAACATAAACAAACTTTTCACCAGCAATTTTGACATCGTACAAGATTTTTTTGTTGTCTTTGGTAAACTTCAAGTTGAGTACATCGTCCACCTCGGCTTGGCGGCTATCGCTAATTTGAGCAGACCAGACATCATTCTTTTGTGAAGCAAAGACCACGCTTTCTTTAAATGGCCAGCGCTTTAAAAATTTAACATCATCAAATGGACCCCAACTTTGACTATTAAAACCCACATGCTTTTCGTCTGGAAGGTCAGCTTGGTAAAAGAAAGAGTCACTGTCTTTGAACAACTGAATTTTAGGTAGAGCGCTGTTGGATGCCAGCCGTTGACCCAGATTGTCATTTGGCACTTGGTACTCGTAGTCTTTGACGGAGCTGCTGCTCTTATAAATGCGTTCAATCAATTTGATTGATCTTTCTGTTTTGGTCGCGCTTCGTGCGGCAAATAAAATCTCTTTTGCCGTTGAGCTGTATACGGGGCGTGACATGCTTGTGAATGGGCCGAGTACTTCAGCTTTGATTCCTCTATAGTTTGAGTCACCCCGCTTGGCGTCGTACCACAATACATCTTTTGGGCTAAATTGAATGCTTTGGATGCTGTCGAAGCCATCATACAACTCTGAATTGAGACCGACATGAACGCTATCAGACTTGTCTCCCTGCCATGCAACATCATCGCTGTTGCTTGTTGTTATTCGGCTGACTTTATTGACGGCGACTGATTTTTCTGTTCCGTAGACAAGATAATGGTTATCGACAAGAGAGGCATGGTAATACGCATTACCAGAGGGCTTTGTCAGTCCGAGAGTAAACACTTTATCGAATGATTCTCCGGCTTCTTCATCCTGAACCACTTGGACCTTTTCATTTCGTTGGCCCACATAGACTATTCCAGCTCCCTTTTTCATTGTTTGAAGCCGTTCAACCTTCTCATATTCCGGTCCCTTGCTTGTACCTGTCAGTACATGGGTCATCTTCTCAAAGGTCAGTGCTGTAGCAATGGGAGCGGTGTCATGCTTGACCCGGCTCTCGATGTTTATTTTCTCAAAGTTCTCAGAACTTTTAATGCTTTCCTTATCGTTCACGAGCCCCAATTGGACGCCATCATCGCTTTGCCCTAACCAGAACAACGCTTTTGTTTTGTGATGATAATTGATGTTTGGCGCTCGGGTATAGGCCTGAGAAGTGTGATTCTTGAGTTTTGGATCAATGTAGTGAAGTGTATAGGCGTCTTCTTTGCTGCCTACAAAATGCAACTGAGTGTCTTCATCGAAGGCCTTAAAACTCGAGATGCGTTCGTACCGTCCAAGCCCTTTGTAATCAACAAATACTTCTTCTCCCAGGTCGTCTATGCCTAAGTATGCGAATTTTTCACCAATCGGTTTCCAAACTGGTGCTCGGGTATAAAGCAAAGTACCAATCCCGTAGAATGATTGACGGTCTTTATTTATGACATAGGTGTATGTTTGGTCGTCAGGGCTGTTCTTCAGGCTACTGATGCGGTCACCTTCAATGAGCTTTTGGAACTGGCTACCATCGAAAGAGTATAAGGCATGGGTGTCTTCTAGCTTCAGATTTAGAATTAAATCTCCATTGGCCAGTTGGGAATGTGATTCGAGTTTTTCAAAGGTGGGTCCTTCGACAAATCCGCCATCGTGGAAAGCAAGCAGCTGAAATTGGCTGGGCTGTTGCAAATGAACCAGGAATCGGTCGTCGCCAAGTTCAATTCTTTCAACAAGAGAAATAAACTCGGGTGATGACTTCCACTCGGTGTTGAAAATATGAAATTGCTGTCGGCGTTCATTTTGCGCATGAACAAAGATGAGATCTTTCTCTTTACCCCAAGCAAGTGCCTTGAGTTGATCCATGGTGGGTGATTTCTGATCCCGATATAAGATGTATTCACCATTGACTGAGTCGATGTGAAATGCTTGAAGGTGAATAGGCCGTTCGGCTTCGGGCTTTAAAATGTCGATCAGCCGTTCAGCCTGTGTGAGGTCCAAAGTAAATATCGGACCTCCGGCTTCGATTCTCTGTTGAATGACATCTTCAGTATTTGGTGCTTCTTCTTGTTTTTCAGTGCTGTTGTCTCCACAAGACAACGCAAAACTAATCAAAAATGGAAACATGGAACCATCCTTTGGGCTAGAATTTGACCTATGTTACAAAAGTCCGACCCAAATGGGAAATATCGCCAGTGCTCAGATTAAATTGTATGCTGCAGATACTTCGTTATCATCGTAAATATTGTACCCAAAATATTGATTTTGATCGCTTTAAAGGCTGTGTC
>JAYYJC010000454.1:0-11812 GCA_036146655.1 Myxococcota bacterium
TTTCTGACCAAGGGGTTGGTTTCTGACCGAATACCAAAGGGATCTGTGATTTTAATCCACACGGGCTTTGACATTCACCTTGAAGGGATAGCCCGTTGGTTGGTACAGCTCAACCGTCCAGATCTCAAACTTCGGATTCTGCTTCGCTTCCCACCAACCATGCCTTACACAGACTATGACATGGCCAAAAGCTTAAGCCGGCATACCCTCCAGCAATGGGAAAATGTGCCTGGTGACCTTCGATTTTTTACCGATCTCGATGAATTGTCGGCTTATTTTATGGATTACAGTGATTTTAACTTTCAAACCACGCCAATTGCGCTTCATTTTGACCAAATGCCAGCAGCGCAGCCCATAGAGAAGCCAGATCAACGGGGGCTTCATTTTATATACGCCGGTGGTTTTTATCCTGCCAAAGGGTCGCACCTGTTGGCAGATGCCATTAAACGCCACAGTGCCATACATCCTGAGGATCGGTACACCATTCATGCGGCAGCCGTGGCCAATCCTGATGATATTGAGCACCTGAAGGCCGCAAGCTCCAATGTCAATATTCTAACAACGCTGCTTCATGGTGAGGATTTTTTCAATTATTTACTCAGTGGTGATGTGACATTTATTTGCTATGACCCCGTTGAATACTATTTGCGAACCTCTCACATTATGTTTGAGTCTCTCGGGCTTGGGCGCATGGTGATTGCCAGCAAAGATTCATGGATGGAGAATCAGATGCGTCAAATCGGACTTCCGGTTGGCGCATTGATGCCAACCTATGATTCGGAGGGTTTGGCAACTGCAATGGGCGATTGTAAAGCCAATGCGCTTCGCTATGCAGACAATGCCTACTTTATGTCGGCCTATATTCGACGGCGGCACAACGCTGATGAGTGGATGCGCTGCATGTTTCAAGATACCGGTATACTGGAAAATGAATAGTCTAAAGTTTCACTTCTAATCCACCGATACCTCTCACATACTTGTGGCTCATAACCGCCACACCGAATAGGAAAAGCAATGAAGGTCTTATTTGCAAACCCACCGTGGTGGGCAGAAAAACAACCCTATCGTCTTGGAGATGGCACTGTCCGCGAGCTGTATCGAGCTGGTGTTCGAGCTGGTTCTCGATGGCCATTTACAAAGGTCATTCAGTCCTCGCCTGATCATTTTATACATGGAGATTATTGCCCGTACCCATTTTTTATGGGCTACGCTGCGAGCTATGCCAAGAAGCACACCGATGCCGAAATATATTTTCGAGACTCAATTGCGCTTAAAGAATCGGATCGCAAATTTGTAGAGTATCTACACCGTTTAAAGCCTGACTTTATGGTTTATGAGTCGGCGACTCCAAGTTGGGAACACGATCTGGGCTTTATTTTGAAAATTAATCAGTATTTTCCCACCATTAAAATCATACTGACCGGACCGATCACTTCGATGGGCAAAACTCTGCTTGAGCAACATCCCATTCATGCATGTATCCGAGGAGAATATGAAAAGGGCGTCGTCCGAGTTCTGAACGGTGAAAGTGGCTTTATTGATTACGATATGTTGAGTAAGGCAGAGATGAATGCTGCGCCTTTTCCGTGGTATGACGAACAGCATGCCCATCGATACTGGGATGGTTGTCCGATTGGCCAAAAGGCCCCGCAGGCGCATGTATGGTCGAGCAGAGGATGTCCCTACAAGTGTATTTTTTGCGTCTGGCCAGCCACAATGACCGGTAACGATCCGGATGGAAAAGGTCGAAGAACCGTGCGTCATTATTCGCCTGACTACATGGAGGCATTTTTAACTGAGCTTATCGAGCGCTATGATTACAAATGCATTTATTTCGATGACGATACTTTCAATCTTGGGAATTCCCATGTGGTCAAAATGTGTGAAGTCATGCGAAAGCTGAATGTCCCTTGGTCAGCCATGTGCCGAGCTGATACCTCTAAAATGGAAAGTTGGCAACTGATGAAAGACTCAGGTTGTTTCGGGGTGAAACTTGGTTTTGAATCAGGCAATCAGTTTGTTGTGGATAAGATCGTCAACAAGCATTTGGATTTGGATTATGGTCGAGAAGTGGTCAATCATTTGAAGTCAATTGGAATGACAGTTCATGGCACATTCACTTATGGCCTTCCGGGTGAAACCAAAGGGCAGATGCAAGATACCCATGATTTTGTGCGCAGCTTACCGTTTGATTCCGTTCAAGAGTCTGGAACAGCAGAAATCGAAGGTACACCCCTTTCAACGCTCTCAAAAGAAGGCCACCTTGATGCATACAGTGGAGCCAATATTGACGAAGGTTACGACCGACACACCGATGGCGCCCGAAAGATGCAAGATCTTGCGGTCCAACTCCGAAATTCATAATGCGTATTCTCGTGACAGGCGGAGCGGGCTTTGTCGGAGCCCATTTGGCGCTTGCATTTAAGTCACATTATCCCACTGCAACAGTGATAGCGCTTGACAATTTAAAGCGGCGTGGGTCTGAGCTCAATTTACCGAGGTTGAGGGCAGGGAAAGTAGACTTTGCCCATGGTGACATTCGCAATCTCAGCGATTTAGAAGCTGTGGGAGCAGTTGATCTCATTGTGGAGTGTTCTGCAGAACCGTCAGTTCACGCTGGCTACGGAGAAAGCCCCGCATATTTGGTGCAAACCAACTTGATTGGAACCATAAATGCCCTTGAAATTGCACGAAAACACAAAGCGACCTTCTTGTTTTTATCCACCAGTCGAGTATATCCCATTGCGGACATACGACATTTGCCCTTTGAGCTTGCCGACCAACGGCTGGATATACCAAAGACAGAGTCTGGTTTGGGTTGGTCGAGAGAGGGGATCTCAGAGCGCTATCCTTTAAATGGGATCCGTTCGTTGTATGGCGCCACGAAGCTTGCCTCTGAACTCTTGATCGAAGAATACGCCGAAATGTATGACTTTAAAGCGGTCATAAACCGTTGTGGTGTTCTCACAGGTCCATGGCAAATGGGTAAAGTTGACCAAGGGTTTGTGGTGCTCTGGGCTGCTCGACATTACTGGTCTGGTCAATTGGCCTACATGGGTTTCGGTGGGCAGGGTCATCAGGTCAGAGACATGCTGCATGTGCAAGATCTCTTTGAGTTGCTCGTCAAGCAACTTGAGCAAGGAACGCAACGGTTGATCTACAATGTGGGTGGCGGACTTAAGGGTTCTTTATCGCTCTGTCAGGCCAGTGCGATATGTGCTGAACTCGCTGGAACTGCGCTTGAAATCGGTTCCGTGCCGGAGACTCGGCCTGCGGATATTCCGTGGTTTATTACCGATTCTCGAGTGGCCTGTGACGAATTTGCATGGCAGCCAAAGAGAGAGCCGCAGATGATTTTTGAAGAAATTTTTGAGTGGTTGTCGGCCAACGCTGACTCTCTCAAACCCATTTTACACGGTTAGACGAGGAGGAAACATGTCCGTGGCAATTGTAACAGGTTCAGCGGGGCTTGTAGGCTCTGACTCAGTTCGTTTTCTAAGCGCACAAGGACTGGATGTGATTGGAGTAGACAATGACATGCGTGCCTATTTTTTTGGTCGAGATGCCTCGACCGCATGGAATCGAGAGTCGCTTGAGCGGGATGTTTCAAGGTATCAGCATGAAAGCCTAGACATCCGTGACCGTGATTCGATCTTCAAGCTCTTTTCTCGGTATGGAGACAAGATATCCACCATCATTCATACAGCAGCTCAGCCCTCCCACGACTGGGCGGCCAAAGATCCGGGTTTAGACTTCGCCGTAAATGCAGTTGGAACCGTCAATTTATTAGAAGCCACTCGAGCGCATTGTCCGGATGCAGCCTTTGTTTTTGTCAGCACGAATAAGGTCTATGGTGATCAGCCAAATTATCTTCCGCTCGTGGAAGGTGATACCCGTTGGGAACTTGATGGCAGCCACCAATGGTCTGCCCATGGAATTGACGAAACCATGTCGATTGATGGATGCCTCCATTCTGTATTTGGTGCCTCCAAAGTAGCCGCTGATGTGATGGTTCAGGAGTTTGGCCGTTATTTTGGGATGAATACAGCATGTTTTAGAGGAGGGTGCTTGACTGGTCCAAAGCATTCTGGCGCTCAACTCCATGGTTTTCTCGCTTATTTGGTACGATGTGCCATTACAGAAACCCCTTACACCGTATTTGGTTACAAAGGCAAGCAGGTCAGGGACAACATTCATGTTCGTGATCTCACCCGAGCATTTTGGGCCTTTTGCCAAAATCCAAGACCTGGTGAGGTCTACAACATGGGTGGCGGGCGCTTTTCAAACTGTTCTATGATTGAAGCCATTCAGAAATGTGAGCAACTGACGGGTAAGCCATTTCAATACACGCTGTCTGACAGCAATCGGATCGGGGATCACATTTGGTGGATCAGTGACACCTCTAAATTTAAAGCGCACTATCCAGATTGGGTTCAGGAATACGATATTGATCGATTGTTGAAAGAAATGGTTGATGAAATGTCGAGCCGTTATCAGACTTGAAGGGAAAAGCATTTTCCTGCATTGTCATGATGACACCGACCTGTTTAATGATGTGATGGTCTTGGTTGGATCCCTTGAATGCCACCTCCTCTTGAGACTCACCTTGGTTGGCAGATGGTTGAAACAGAAGTCATTACCGAACCCATTCATTTTGTGGCATACTGAGATTGAGGAGAAATGAAATGACTTGTATGTGGATATTAATGGGCTTCATGGCGTGCTCTGAAACCCACTTAAAGGATGATGGCGTTCAGTTGACGCAGAATGATACAGCAGATTCTTCCGACTCTTCTGATTTTGTTGACACGGGTGATACTTCAGACAACACAGATACAGGCGATACCACCGATACTGATACTGAGGATTCTGGCAATGACAGTGGGAATCCCGATGACATTACTACCGATGACGATGGGGATGGGTATTCTGAATCCGATGGAGACTGTGATGATGGTGACGATGAAGTCAGTCCTGCGGCAGATGAGGTCCCCTACAATGGAATTGATGACGACTGTGACACCAGCACTCCAGATGACGACCTAGATGAAGACGGCTACGGTTATGCTGATGATTGCAACGATGACGATGCAACTGTCAACCCAGGAATGGACGATGATACCTGCAATGGCATAGACAACAATTGTGACAGCAACATCGATGAAGGTTGGACGACAGAAATGTACGAGCCCAACGACTTTTCTCCTTATGATTTGGGCGACTTGCTCGAAAATCAGATCCTGGATGTTCAAGCCTATCTTACGCCTCAAGGAGATGTCGACCAATATGCCTTTTACAATGAAGATGGCACCTGGGACATCTTTGGTTTTGAAGTCTACACTGCTAATGTGGCTTCTAATGTTGACATTGGAATTACCATTGACTTCATTGGGGACGATGGCATTCAGGTTGAGGTGGTCTCTGAGGTCGACGATTATGGTCCAGGTCAAAATGAGTACATCGATTACAATGGTACTTTTGGGGTGGATGACAGCGGTATCTACATCGTTAAAGTACGTGCCATTACTGGTTCAGACTGTGGTTTGATGTATACCCTTTTCATGGAAGATCCCTAAAAGAAAGACGACACCCACAGTTTAATACGGGGTGTCGTTTTGGTCAGTCCGACTGTTATTCGCTGGCGTATGCGCTGATGCCTCGGCTGCCATTGGTCAAAGTCAGCCGGTTCTCATTGAGTTCCACCTCGACAGTTGGCCCCATAAACACTGAGACAATTATACTTTCGGCTGCTTGGCCGTCCTCATCGTCACAGAATGCGTCTGTATATGCGGTCATTGTTACCGACAGGCTGTTTCCATCAAGGCTATATTCGCCAAATCCACCGTTGCAGCCAGTATTGAGGTCAATGCTTCCATCAGAACCAAATTGAACAGATGGGGTGGTGGTCAGATTATAGGCGCTGGCGACTTCTCCCTCAATATAGGTGTCGATGATCCAGAGCGTTTCTTCAAATGATGCATCTGGAATGAGGGTCTCTCGATCGCCAAAGGTCAAGGTCACACCTTCATTTTCAAATGACAAAGAGCTTTCTTGAAAGTCAAATGTGGGGCTGCTTGAAAAGAAGTTAGCCAGCCAGTCGTCTTCCGTCATTAAGTCTGTGTCGCAGCCCATCTCTGTGCCGCCAATGCTGCTGGCAATGAATGTGTCGCCATCTACATCAAACTCACCAAAGAAACTGTTGCAACCGCCTGAGAATTGAAATTCTGTCTCAGATGGAAAACCAAGTGTGATGGTCTCTGATACGGGAGTGTATCCTTCTGATTCGATCAGAATAAAATCCAGGCCTGCAAATAAAGCATCTGCGGATGTGTCCGAGCCTGTGTCAGAATCTGAGCCAGTATCTGATGATTTGCCCGAGCATGCAAAGAATAGCGAAAGTGAAATGAACATCATGAGGTCCTCCTAAGGAAAGTGTCGTTGTGGGTGTTTGCAATAAATGTGCCATGTTTTTTCAAGATTGAGAAAATCGTAATTCTTTTCGGTGGAATGGGCCATTTTCAAAATAATGTTCTTTTGTAATCTAAAGGGAAGGATCTGATACTGTGGCCATTTGTGCCATGCTCAAACCGCTTTTGTAAATGAGACCAAGGCATCCAATGTTTTGAATCCCAGTCTTTGATTGAGCTCTCGCATGGGATTGTGGTGATGGTTTTGCGTGGTGACAGAGTGGGCACCCAGTTGTTTTGCGAGTTCAAAGGCTTTGAACTTTAGGGCAAGAGATAAGCCATTTCGTCGATGGCTTGCGGCCACGCCTGTGTGATTAATGTTGATCTTTCCTCTATCAATATCTCCAAGCCAGATTGAGCCAACTGGATCTTGTCCGACAAGTGCCATGACAATGTGGCTTCGCTTCGCTAGGGGTGGATCAATATTCTTTCTCCAGATGTCAAATGGAGGGGCTTCAATTCGAATGGTACTTGGAATGTCTTTTACGATCTCGGCATAAATGCGATACCAGGCCAAATCCCAATCTGTTCTGATATTTTCGAACTCAGAAGCTCGCATAAACCGAAAACCATTGAGAGCCGTCAGAATTTTTTGTTGGGCCCACTTTGGAAATGGCGTGTCCACGCTTCGTGTGTTCCAGTAAAGTCGATCGCTTTCAGTAAATCCCGCTTTTTTGATAAAACGGATTCCTTTTGAACAGCTTTCAAAGGCCTCTGCATTAACCATTTGAAGATACGGAAACCGTGTCAGTTCTGCGTTGATCTGTTTTAGCAGAGCCGTTCCGACTCCTTGGTTTTGCTTTTCTGGGTCTACTGCACCGACCACCTTTACGGCATCATCCACTGGACCACTGAAAATCATGGCAAACCCACAAATCTGATTCTTATTCCAAGCCACAAAAGCACTGTTCTCATATCCACGGTTTCGAGATGAAATCAGGTTCAGGACATGAGCACGGTCTGCTTTGGGTAAAAGTGGATGACACAGTTCAACGATGTCGAAGATACGACATGCCGAATGATGTTCTCCATCCCAGCGTTCGATGTAAACGCTCACATCAGTTGTTTGGTGCGCCGTTGTCTATCCAAGAGCGAAGCATTCTCATTTGTTCTGCGCTGATTCCTTCTGAATTGGGCATCTGTTCGCCTGTGATGCCTGTTCGACCGTCCACTTTGTGGACCAAGTAGCTGGCATCAGCATCTCCAGGAATGACATAGATGCCGTTTCCATTGACGGATTCAACACCGACCAACCGGTCATAATCGTTGGTACCGTCTAGCAATAAGCCACCGGCATTGCCACCATGACAGGTAGAAAATGCACAAGAGAGACCCAGCAGTTCATTTTCAATTTCAGTGAAAGTGGCCGGCGGAAGGTCAGAGGCACTGTCTTCGGTTTTGTCCCCACAGGCGAAAAAGAATAGGCTCCAAAGCATAATTAGCTTCTCCTTTCGGTATGCTCAGTATACCGTTAAGTTAACCTTTGAGGGGTGCGCAATGTCAAATAAAAGTACCTCAACACAGCATGTCAAACAGTGGTGGTGGTTAATTGCTGGGTTGGCAGGTCTCGTGTATGCCCTGTTGGGCTCTGCCATTTATATTCCAGACAGCTACGAGCACGTTATTTTGGCAGAATGCATCGGGAAGGGGACATCTTCTCGAATAGACTGCGCCAATATTGTTTACACCTTCCGGCCACCCTTACCCGCACTCCTACTGATTCTTCTGTCACCCTTTGCCCATCCGCTGTATGGAATTGTTTTGATCAGTTGGGGAGCTGCTGTCTCTATTCCAGTATTGATTTGGCGTCTTGCACCAGGGTCATTGCCGTTGGAACACCGGTTGGCCATGGTGGGTGTGGTTGTGGTGTCTCCTCTTTTTCATGTCTTTGGGCAACTCGCCGATGCCAGGATGCTGGTATTGCCTTTTGTCACGCTTTTTGGGTTGTCGTTGTGGCGAATGAATGAAGGGATCACTGTTAGTCAGTCTGTGCGCTGTGCTGCCCTTGCTGTTGTTTTTTCAAGTTTGACGCGACCAGAATCTGTGCTCCTTCTCCCGCTTGGTGCCTTTTGGGTGGGCTGGCAACACCGTGAAGAACTGAAAAGGTATTTGCTTTGGAGTTTACCTCCAATGGTGGGTTGGTGGTCGGTTTTATCGGTTTCGGCGGGTCGATTGGTCTTTGCCCCTCGTCATTGGGAGGGAACACTCTTGGCCTCTTGGGATTTTATGCCCCTTCGCTGGGCAAAACAACTCTATGGTATGGGACTTTGGAGCCCCCCAGCTCGACAATCTGCAATGTCCCTTAGCCCTGTTTCTACCGTACCTGACCTGTCTATTGGGTTGTGGATTGAATGGCTGTACTCTGGATTAAACAGCTTATTTTCAATGTGGTTATGGGGAGTCATGTTGCTGATCTTTTTGGTGGGTACGGTTCATCAGGCGTATCGCCGGTTGGTGATAATTGGGTTGATGTGTGCAGCTCCAAATCTAATTGGTGCGCTTCTCCCTCAAGCGAGAGATCCCCTCTTTCAGATTTCTAATCTTTTTCCGCTATTTCTTATGCTTTTGCTTGGACTTGCCATGGCAATTGGTCAGTGGGTGAGCCGTTTAAAGTCTAGTTCCCTGCGGTTTACGGGGGTGATTCTTGGACTGGCGCTGTCGTGGTTTGGGGCAATTGTGCCAGAACTCAATCAGGGGCTTGAGATCCAAGCAGTCGGCCGTGAAGCCACGCAATGGTTGAGTCAAAATACCCCTCCCAATCAGCGGGTGATTTCAAGTTTTGAAAGTGCTCCAGTTGTCTTCTTAGCTGAGCGACGCTGGGAGCAGTGGCCCAATATTTGGGATGAAGCTCGGCTTTTTGATGAAAGAGCCCCAATTCTCTTGCTCAGCTCTGAGGATGGATTTTGGACCGGCAGTCCTTTTAATTCTCAGCCGCTGCCAGAGCCATCGGCTTATTTTGGAATTCATGACCAATGGATAGTGCTTTATGACATGTCATTAATAAAATGAGCAATCGCTTGTTCAATCGGATCCTCTGAAGCTGTAAAGTCTGAGGGAAGTGCACCGAAATATCGGCTCCATTCAAGCATCAGAAAGGCATGCGCTTTTGGGTGCTCTTTCCATTGTGTGCGCATGTACCGTTGACGGTCCTTTGAGTCTCGTTGACAATGTTCGAGCATTTGAAGCACATACCAGCCACGGCTATAAACTTCAGGTTGTGTAGCAATGGCGGCTTTGACCTTTTGGGCGTGTGGGGGGCTTTGACAGCCGTAGCCAAGCGCTCGGATTTGATCGGTGTTTTCACCATTAAGCAGTTGATCTGCAAGTTGAGTAAACATGGCTGCTGCACTTGTTTCAGCCCCATGAGACGGCAATACCATTGTGGGGTAAAATTGTTGAACCAGTGAGACCGGCGAAATCGTTTTACCCGTGTATTCTTTGGGAATGAGACCACCAGCCATATTGACGTTGAGAGCTTGGCTTTGTTGTTGAATCCGAGACCAGCAGTTGCGAAGCAAAAGTGCATTTTCTTTAAATTCGACAGAGGAGTGAGCGACTGTTGGTCTTAAGTTAAATCCTCTGCTGTTAAAGTAGGCAATCATCTGATTGCAAGGTTCGCTGTGGTAATTCCAGCGCAGTGTTTCTTCAGGTGTTGCTGTCAATGCTTCTGCAGCATCCCAATGAACCCTTTGCCAAGCCCATACGAGGCAGGAGATACAAAGCAGCGGTAGAAGCCATTTGCGGTGATCAAGGAGGGGGTTCATTAAGTTTTTTACCATCTAACACTCGATTCGATTTAGAATCGGATAGCCTATATATAGCGTAATTCTTGCTCATTTTTCATTTTTATGCCCTCAGCTTCACCACCACCTGATTCGCCTTTTCTTCGGCCCATCGAGACTCGTTGGTACACCGATCCATCTGTTTTGGACGACGAAAAGAACCGAATATTTCAGCAGGCTTGGCTCCTTGCTGGATGGGGAGGGCAAGTCAGACACCCCAACAGTTACTTCTCGGTGCGTATTCTTGGTCAATCATATGTCATCTCTCGAGATGACAAAGGGCATTTGCATGCCACCGTGAATGTGTGTCTCCATCGAGGAACTCAACTCGTACCTGATCGCACCAATGGAACGGGCTCACAACTGAGTTGCCCTTACCATGGTTGGCGTTATTCGATGACTGGCACGCTGGAACACATCACTTTGCCTGAGGGTATTCCAAATGCAGCACGGGTTGGTTGTACCCTTCGTAAGATTCATGTGGAAGAGCGAGCGGGTCTCATCTGGATATGTCTCAGTTCCCCTGATCGAAGCATTGATGATTATCTCGGGAATATTGCCGATGAACTCAATCCCTACCAACTTCATACATTAACGCCTATCCAGCAGAGAGATTTTCGTTTTCCCATCAATTGGAAGCTTTCACTAGAAAATGCGTTGGATTACTATCATGTGTCGACCGTTCACCAGTCAACGGTGGGGGCACATGTCAAAACGGGCCCCACCTTTACGGCCAGAGGGATCCACAATTTACAGTCCCTTCACATTGCGCCCTATGGCTTTCGCAAATGGCTTGATCGACATTGTGCGAGAGGTGGCCCTTATTCTCAAAGTCAGTTGGATTCGTTGCAAAAATACTATCTGTTCCCCAATCTGATTCTTAATGTGCTTCCCTATCACCTCACCATCATGCAACTTTGGCCCGTTGACGCCAACAACTGCATCATGCGCTATGTTTTTCTGATGCGAAAAGGAGCTTCCATCATTGAGCGTACTCGAGCATATGCAACTTGGCTGGCCAGCCGATGGATTTTGTATGAAGATGTAAAGATCTATGACCTTGTGCACAATGGTTTTCATTCTGGAGAGGTTCCCTTACAGCCCTTACACACACAAGAATCAGCCATTGGCCACTTTCATCAGAGTCTTCAGGATTGGCCAAGTATTCCATAACATTACAAATGACAGTAAAAGCTGTCGTCGATTGCGCAGTTCCAGCCTTCTCCATCACATTCAAGCCCAATGCCCATTGTGCGTTGTTTTCATCCCTTCACATCCAGTGCCCAATACCTTCTGTTCGCTCAATAAATGTTCCGTTGTGTCTTCTTGAGGTTCGAAATGAGCCATTTGAATGGGTGATCTAGTTCAGATTAAATTGGTATTTGAAGCAGATTGGTCGGTATTACGGTCGTTTTTGTTGATCAAAAATTGGAACAAACAATAGTGATTGGAAAGTATCATGCGGATCCGTTTATGAAATCTTTATGCACCCTTAGACCGATTTGCCTGATGGCCTTTCGACATTGTTTTATTGCTGATCAAAAAAGACTGAATCTGCATGCG
>JAYYJC010000455.1:0-18839 GCA_036146655.1 Myxococcota bacterium
GCATTAAAACATCAAACAGTCCTTTGGTGGAGCCGGTTCCCAAGGGTGATTCGGGGAAGGTGTAGAACAGAGGATCGCTGGTGATCCCCATTTGATTGAACATGGCCCCACGGTTGAACGATTCAAGCGTTGCGGCTTGTGCTTTGTAGCCAAACCGTCCAATCAAACCTTGTTCAAAATTGGCCTCACCGGAGATGCCGTCACCGTCCTCATCAAGTGGGTCTGCATTGGACAATATTTCATTGTCTGAAATAAACGCAAACAATCCGACCCCAAAACCGGGAGGCGTGTTTCGCCGTGCATAAAGCACCACTTCATCAGACTCGGGAATGTGAGTGCTGTCCAGATCATAGAGGTTGCGGACCGGAGAGAGCCCATTGGTTCCTGCATTTTCAAGGGCACCATCCCAGCGTTCGGTCTTAACCAGCCAAAGATCTCGGTACCGTGGTGCAGAACCACCTGAAAAGGGGGCTTGATGGCAAGACGCACACGAGTCTGCGTTGAAAGAGGGACCCAATCCTGAGTTTGACATGAAGGTGTGATCAATCACATCACGCCCACTCCAAAACCGAGTGAGCATTTCTCCACGCAACCATGGCACGGGGTCACCCAGTTTGGACACATAAATGTTGGCGTCTGCGACCGGATCTGGAATGGATGCCACCCCATTGGATGGAGCATTTGGTTCATTGCAGGCCAGGAAAAGAAGGGTGAGCATTAGGGGTTTTGTGAGTGGTAAAGAATGGTGCCGTGGAATGTTGGATCGGAAGTAAATAAATTACCTCCCATAGCGTATATCGTATCATTGTCAGAAATAAATGCTGCATGAAGTACATCAAGTGTGATCGAGGTTAGTTCAGTAAAAGATCCGGACTCATAAAATGCGCCATATCCCCGCTCGCCCACCACAAAACTTCGTTGGTCATCAATGACATGTACTCCATTTAAACCAGCAACGGACTGAGTGGGGGTGCCCAATGCATCTGCTTCAATGTCAATGACGACACCGGTTCCACGGCCACCCACAATTTGGGTTCGATCGGCATTGTGATGGATTGTGATCAAATCGGTTGCTGTGCCAGTTGGCACTGCCGTGAAGTTAGTGCCATCGCCTTTGAGAACCGTACCACCAACCCCCACGATCCAGTATTGGATGCCATCGTGCGTGACCTTGAACAGGTTGCTCACAGTCTCTACTTCTGATGGTAAGGCTTGTTCTGTCCAAGTGCTGCCATCAAAGTGAAAGATACGGCCCTGATCTCCGCCCCAACGAGACTCACCACCCACAGCAACAATGTCTGTCGAGGAACGGGCATAAATGCCCCAAAAGGCTTCCTCAATGTCCACGGAATGATCTGTCCAATCCATTCCATTCCAGTGCAATAGCGTGCCATTGAGTCCACCTGTCCAAATGTCATCTTCAGCCGTGCCGTGGATCCAGTTGAGTAGGGGCGTGCCTTCTGGCGTGGGATGCGAATTCCATGTGGCTTGACTGCCCCGTAGCACCACGCCTGAGTCGGATTGTCCGCCAACCACCCATATATCTGTGGGGCTTACCCCCCAAGCGGATAAAAAAGCGCCTTCAGGCGCATTTTCAAGTCCGACAGACCAACTCAGCTCTGAGGCGGTGTCATCTGTTGATGTATCGACATTCTCTGAGGTGTCCTGTGGTGTCGATTTTCCAGAACAGGCAATGCTCAATGCCAAAAGGGCTGGTGTCGTCAACATGATCTTTCAAACTCCGCTTTGAGTGTTCATTTTAATTTAAATGTATGCCATTTAAAGGCTCATCTGGGTGGATTATTCCTCGGTATTGTGAATATCGACCCACAACGCAAACCCATGTGTGTCGCTCACTTTTATTCTACACCCTATAGAATTGCCATTTAAATCTCAATCTACTGGCTCAATCAGTCACCCCTTTGACAGCCTTGGCTCAACATGCCGTCTAAAAATTTTTTGGATGCGAAGTTAGAAGTTATTGGTTGATTCTCGCTGTATCGATCATCCATTTGCTTCAGCACGATAAGTGACACCGACTTTATCAACCAACCGTTGTCTAACAGCCTTGCCCAGGAAAAGTGGTTGGGTTGTCGTCGTCGCAGTCGGTACCAGGTGTGACATTGGGGTTGATGGGTGCACGGTCTCCATAGTCGTCGCCATCAAGATCTTTCATGCAATCAGTGGTGGAGTCATTCGGTGCGGCGCCAGGGAAAGTGTTTGCGTCGCTGTCATCACAATCTTCATCTTCGAAGAATCCATCGCCATCGTAATCCATTGCGGGAACGCCATAATCGGCCTCATTGGAGGGTTCAATGGTTCCGGTGTCACCGGTATCCGTATCGCTCGTATCCGTGTCACCTGTGTGAGGATCTCCTGTGTCTGGTACCCCATACATCGGTGCGTCTCCAATGCCATCTGGGTTCAATGCAGTGTCTGCAATTTCAGAAGAGTCTTTGTCAGAAGAACTGCATCCAACAAGTCCCAAACCCATCAATAAGGTCACAGCTGCAGTGGTTGAGCCCTTGACCCATCTGGTTTTTGTACTGGTGTGACAGTGGGGACACTGGCTTTCGGTCATCCAGTAGTGTTGGCCGCACGATTGGCAAAGTAAAAAATTCATCGGTTCTCCACATTAATGGCTCACCCAATTTACCATTCGGCAACTGCAATCGCAGTCCAGAATGAACCATTCGTGATTTTGGGTGGCGCCCAACTCCATCACAGAAATCGATCTGTTGGCATTGCCATCACTGCCCTTAATCCCAATCGGATGGTCTTTGTATGAAATGTTGCATCCGACGCACCCTCAAACAGTCAAACAGCTGGTGACTGGGATTAAATATGTCTGGGCATCACCCCAGTTGAGGCAGTTCTCGTCACAACCGTCTTAGCCAAACGCCCAATTAGTCCGGAACCCCATACATTGGACCGACTGCCGTATCTGAAGAACCACCTGTGTCCGTGTCTCCCGTGTCACTGGAATCGCTGTTGTCTCCCGTGTCACTGGTGTCATCGCTTTCTCCAGTGTCGCTTGTGTCCCCAGTGTCATCCGTGTCTCCAG
The DNA here is from genome assembly GCA_036146655.1 of Myxococcota bacterium. Classification (GTDB taxonomy): domain Bacteria; phylum Myxococcota_A; class UBA796; order UBA796; family UBA796; genus JAYYJC01. Next base: position 3,065 of record JAYYJC010000455.1, read on the forward strand.
TATCGATTCCAGTGTCAGGAACGCCATATTCAGGTCCCACAGCTGTATCCAGTCCGCCCGTATCAGGCACCCCGTATTCAGGACCCACCGCAGTGTCCATGCCTGTGTCTGGTCCAGTGTCCGGAACGCCATACTCGGGCTCATCGGCAGGTTGTAGGAGATTGTCACTGGTGTCTGCGGTGTCAACCGGATCTTTGTCGTCTGCATCAGAACTGCACCCAACAATCCCAAGTCCAAGCAGCAATGTGACGGCTGCATTGGTCGAGCCTCTGACCCATCTGGTTTTTGCACTTGTTTGACAGTGTGGGCAATGGGACTCGGTGACCCAGTAATGCTGTCCACATGATTGGCAGAGTAAAAAGTTCATGTTTTTATCCGTGATGGTCAGTGTGATCTAGAGCATACCATGGATAGTCGAGACTTGCCGGACAATCCACATTTTACCGATGGCAGCTACTGACTGCGAATGAAAGCAATGACATCTATGAGGTCTTTGGGGCTGAGGTTGGATTGAGGGGGCATGTATCCAATGCCCTGTGTGATCACATCCTCAAGCTCAGTGTCACTGAGGGTGGCAGCTTTGACAATGATGTCCACGCCGTTGGTGCTGTGACAACCCATACAGACGCTGTTGTAAACGGATTCTCCATTCACGAGATCGGGGTCATCTGAGGGTGTCCCTGAGTCTGCGGTGTCTGGAACACCATACAGTGGCGCATAGGCCGTATCTGGGATGCCTCCCGTGTCTGGTACACCGTAATCTGGCTCCGGAGCGATTTGGGTGTCATTGGTGTCTTCTGTTTCTTTGTCGGTGTTGCATCCCACCGCTCCAAGACCAAGAAGAAGCATCATGGCGGCATTTGTTGATTCTTTGATCCACTTTGATTTTGATGGGGTTTTACAGTGGGGGCAGTGTGGGTCGGTCATCCAATAGTGTTGACCACAGGAATGGCAAAGTAAAAAGTTCAAAATGACCTCCAACGAACGAGCTGAACTCAGAATAGCATCAAGAAGGTGGCTGCCGTTGTCCCTTTTTGTTAGCGTGCTAAGTTCTCAGCAGCCCTGACCAGGAAAAATATCTGGGTTGCTATCATCGCAGTCTGTTCCCGGTGACACATTGGGATTACTTGGCGTGCTGTTTCCATAGCCATCTCCGTCTGCATCGGTCATGCAATTGCTGGATGAATCCAACTCTGCGGCACCTGGATAGGTGTTTAAATCGTCGTCGTCGCAATCGATATCCATTGAAAACCCATCCCCGTCATTGTCGACATCAGGGACTCCGTATAGGGGAGAATCAGCCGTGTCTGAAATGCCACCGGTGTCCGGTACCCCGTACAATGCGTCGCCAGCGGTGTCTATCGGGACTGCTGGTACACCGTATTCTGGTTCTCCAGAAGGTTCGATGACTTGAGCACTGTCTTTGGTTGTCTCATTGTTACACCCCACAACGCCCAGTCCGAGGAGCAAGGTAACGGCCGCATTGGTCGACCCTTTGAGCCACTTTGATTGGGAGGTGGCTTTACAGTGGGGACAGTGTGGATCGGTCATCCAATAGTGTTGACCACAGGCTTGACAGAGTTGGAAGTTCATATTTTTTTACCTGATGGAGTTTGAAACCGTTGTCTTTGATGGTGCGTTGACATTGTTGATACCCCTATAACCAACCGTCTAACTGCCGACCTTCGATTGTGATGTGCACATCGTCATCTGTCATGCTTTTGAGGTCTGGACCGCATGACCAGATTTCCCAATCTGATTGAACAGGTCCCATTTTATAGTCGGTTCCCCAGAAATCGACCGAAGGGTCTCGATACGGAGAACTCATGTTATTTTGGAGGTAGCTTTTAAATTTTCGTTGTATGCCGCTGGGGCTTCCGCCCGAAACCACATCTGCAATAATAAACCGACGGATGGTTGCCAGTTCTGCTTGTGTCACCGCAACCTTCACGATGTCAATCGGCACCTTGGCAATCTCTTCAACTTCTTCTTGGTTGGCGTATCCAATCCCACCAATCATCATCATGGGCATTAGCCGTGACAGACTCATTGGACCACCTCTCGTTTTGAGATTAAGCCACCCAGTTCTCTGCGTGCGCTGATGGACTCTTCTAGTAAACGAAACAAGAGCGCCGCTGGGATTTCTAAGCCTCTTCCCGCTAATTCACATTGCACGGTGGCATTTCGTGTTTTTCCACTTAAAATACCAGCTTCACCGACAATGGTGTACCCTTCCAGTACGGCAATTTCTTGGGCATCTCTGATCACTTGATAACGGCCGGTTTGAAGCAGAATGAGTTTGTCTGAAGCGGTTCCCTGCTGAAGTACGGTGTCGCCGACGGTGTATTCACACCATTTTGCCTGATGAATGAGGGCATCAATTTGATCGACGCTCAAGCGGGCAAATGCACTGAAACTCTTTAAAAATTGTCGAGAGTTGTCATGATTCTGCTGTCGCAGCGCTGACCGTGCGGATGGTGGCCAATACAGGAGTTCCACGGGTTTAATGCACAGTGATGCGTCTGTGTCGTCACTAAGGCCAATGACCCAACCCACATCTGCAAACCCAAGTGCTTGGTAATGGCCTTCCACCGTATAATGTTGCCGTTGTATTTGGCCAGAAATAACCAACATGATTCCGGGGTCTTCATTCGGATAGATCCATTGTTCTGCGTTGTAACTCCGAAAGCGCGCCAACTCCAAAAAAGAGGAGTCCACAAGCTCAGAAAGTAGGCTTCTCTCAAATACATCCACAATGTCGGATTCTATCGCCGTCGACACTGTGCCAAATGGCACATCGGACTTGGCCTTGGCTTTGGGCACTAAGCGACTTAGGGTTTGAAGCAAAATTCGAAGCGGTACAAAAGCAATGTATGCAATCATAGCCATTGAAATAACGAATAGGCCCATGACAAAGGCTGCACCTACTGAACCGTCATAAGCTGCGTTCATCAACCCAATGTGGTGGTTTCTTAGCCATATTCCAACGGTATGTATGGCTGCATAGAACCAGAGAATCCACACGCATGAAGTCACGGTGTATCGCCATTCGTGCTTGACGGTGGCCTTCTTAAACAGGGTTTGTCCCAAGTGGGCCGTAAAGAACTTCCCGATTTTGTATCGCTGTTTTGGGATGTTTATTAACTGCTCTAAGGTGTAGGCCCCTGTTGTGGGTAAAAAAGGACAAAGGGTGATCAGCAAGAAGATCTCTGTGGCCATCCAAATGCTGTACCGTTGTGTGAAGAGCACCCCGAGAAATGAGATGCATGCCAATCCCAAGCTGATGTTTAATGGGGCATGGGTTTTGGGTTTTGTAAACAAATGGGATTCTGAAAAGTCAAAGCAAAAGAAACCGGAAATGTTGCGCAATCCCAGTCGCAAGCTCTGTCCGTCTTCTGCGAGTGTGCATGCGGTCAAAAACTGGTTGAGACTTAAAAGCAGGCAAGTGTACACATACACCAACGGCAGATACATGAGCCATCGGACAGTTGTGGGTTCTGGTAAGGCCATGACATAGACGCTGAGCACTGTGCAAAACCCCAGGCTAAGGGCCATGGGCCCACTGTCCAGCACAGATTTTAGCCAGTGAAAATAAGGTGGTTTTGTGGATTTTATCGTCCAAAAACCCGTCAATAACCATTTCAATTTTCGTTGAGTCTGGGCCAGTTTCAATGTCTGCTGAGTGTCAGACGGAAACAGTGATTTTTGAATTTCTTCTTCATTGTCAAGCATGCCTCTGTCCCAAAGCGCATGCAGCAATTTGAGAAGATGGGGGTAGGCCATGTCGTTGTCGCTTTCAAAAGCCTCTTCAAGAGTCTCAAGATCGTTAATGCCGTCCATCAAACGGATGCACTTCAGTTGATCTGGATTGATCTGAAGAACAGTTCTGTGAACCACAGACCGGACTTCGCAGCCATATCTATTTTCTGTGTATTCGAGGTTTGATTGAATCTTTGGGCAAATTGACATGCCTCAGTATACCGAACTTCGTATTCAGATACATTAAATTTCGCACATTGATGTATTTCAATCAGATGGGCTTTCAGAATTGGAATACAAATGAGCTGGGAGTGCTTCAACCATGAGGGCCACACTGAGTTGCTGGCAGTCACCATTCTCGTCCGGATCCAAGTCAGCCGCTGCGCCCATTAACGAGACGACGGCATCGGGCAGATTGACATCTGGAAGTGTGGCAATGTCAATGAAAAAGGAAATGGGAATGCCCCCGCCAAAGAAGCCGGTTGCGGATCCATCTTCATGGATGTCGAGTTGTACGCCGCCGTTGTACATCTCAATGTTGAGAAACTCATCAAGCACTTGAACCGGCAATTGAATTTCAAGGGGTTTTGCCGTCAATCGACCATCTTGGATGGCCATTTCTGTCACATGGTCTGAGGGAAGGCTGAGATCGAGATTGAAACTCTGACCATCGAGAAGAAATCCGTCTGTTCCAACCAGCGGTGTGCCTGTGGCTCGGTAGATGCCGACAGAAACACAGTCGTCATTTTGGACATCATCGACTCCGGTCACTTCCACAATGAGCAGCAGCTCTCCCGTGTTGATGGCTGTTTGAATCAGGGTTTCGAGCGCCACAGCTTCCGTGGCTTCCAATGCTGGAATAAGACCACTCAAGGCATTGTCAATGCCCGGCGTGCCATCTGGGGTACTCAGATCTGCATGGTAGCAGCCTTCGTCGTCATTTGAGTCTGACTCGTGGTCGTCCAAATCGAAGCCCCACACGGTATCGCCGTCCCTTCTGGCATATGACACCGTTGAAAAGACAAAGACCAAGCTGTCTTCTGGGCTGTCGCATGAGCCATAGGCAGTGGCGACATCATATGCAGTGTCTTTGGGGCTTTTATCGCTGCATGCAAAGAGGCTAGAAAGCACCAACATTAACATTTACACCTCAATATCTGACAAGCCGGATTCTGTGTATGTGTCGTCTGCGCCGTGAGAGGCTTGGTTGATTCCGAGCGCTCTAATGACTGATAGGATTGGCTTGTTGGCATTTTCTTGTGAATATGACGAGTAGTGGAGGTTTGTTTTCAGCCTGCCACCAGCTGATCCAGCAATCAGTAAGGGAATGTTGCTGAGGCTGTGTGTTCGACCCTCTGATACCTCAGAAGTGCAAACGATGGCGCAGTTGTCCAATAAGGTTCCGTCGCCTTCCTGAATGGCTTTGAATGGGTCGAGGAAGTGTGCGAATTGCTCCATGACAAAACTGGCAATGGCTTGAACGGTAGGCTGATCGCCCCCTTCGTTGTGCGTCAGTGTGTGATGTCCTTCGGAGGCATCCAAGAAGAGGTAGTTGTTCAGTTGCTTGGTGAACTCATAAGAAAAGACGCGGGTTTGGTCACATGCCAGCGCCATGGCCAGCATTTGTGCCATGACGGCATTTCGTGGACCAAACTGGGGTCTGCCATCTATGTCGGCATAGTCTGCTGACGGCTGTTCTGGTCGGTAGCAGGCGTCTAAAACAGGTGGATCTTCTTGAAGCCGTGCCAACCGTGTTTCAATCTCACGGATTCCGTCAAGATGTTGTTCAAGTCTGATTCGATCTTCAGTACCAAGTCGGTTTTGAAGGCTTTGGATGTCTTCCATGACGGCATCGAGTGCAGAGCGCCGATAGCCAAGTGACGGGTCGACAATTCCTTCTTCTCCTGGTTCTCGAAAGGTTGGGCCAAAAACCCGCTCATAGAAGGCATAGGGGTCGGTTTCTGGTGGATTGGATGAGTTTGGTCCGTTCCATGAAATCGAGTCGTTGGCTTTGCACCCCAAAACCAACGATCGGTAAATGGTTTCCCCGCCAAATTATTGTGCAATTAGCTGATCGATGGTCGGTCCTCCCACGGTCCAGTCAGAGTCTGCACCCACGGCCGCCTGACCGGTGAGAAAGCCCACCATTCCACTGGTGTGTGGCATAATGTTGGGCACTTTGGTCATCATTCCCGTCAACACACTCAGTTGTTCTTTGTGGCGAGACAGTGCGGAGAGGGGCTCAGACAACTGCCACGCATCGCCAATGCCTTCACCAGTGGGATTCCAGTATTCCGGTCGATTGCCATTTCCCCAAAAGAATACTCCGAACCGTTGTGGAAAACCGGTGTTGGCATAAGCTTCTCGGCCAGTGAATATTTCAAGCCATGGAAGTCCGATGCCAATGGCTGTGCCCCCCAACATGCCCCTCAATAGATGGCGTCTTGACAGTGTAAATTTGTTCATTCGATTGCCCCAGCTGTGCGAAAACCTTGCGATAATGCGGTGGTGCGCAGGAGTTTTGCGAAGGACCAACCTTCATAGGCGAAGCCTTGGGTCAGCCATTGGTGAAAGTCATCGCTCTCATCGTTGATGGGGTGTCCCATTGAGTATCGATAAACATGGCCCGCAAAGCAAGACCCCAATGACGGATGCATTTTAATGGTTTCTCCAAGTTCCCATCCGTCTGAAAATGGAGTCCCGTCAAGGGTGCCGCTCGCATCAATAACGGCTTCATTTTCAGTGGCCCGCCAACGGCCAATGCCGTCGAAGTTTTCCAGTCCCAAACCCACCAAGTCGGTCAGTTGATGGCAGGTGGCACAGGTGGGTTCTTCAAGGTGGCTGGCAATGCGATCTCTGAGCGTTGGGGCATTGGCATCGGCCTCAGGAATTGAGGTGTCCACATCGGCGGGTGGCGGTGGAATTTCGTGGCACAGTAAGGTTTTTCGAATGAATACACCCCTAAGGGTGGCTGACGATGAACTCGTGTGTGCAAACTGAGCCAAAATACTGGCTTGTCCAAGAAGGCCTCTGCGCCCGTCATCGGTATCCAATGTGATGGGTTCAAAACCCAATTCGCTGGGTGCTGGGATGTTGTACAATGCGGCCAGCCGTCGATCGACAAATGTGTTTTGAGTGGTAAAAATATCTCTAAAGTCTCGATCATCTTCCACGATTATTTTTTCTAGTCCAAGCAAAGTTTCTTCTCTTGCAGCCGGACCAAGGTCCGAATTGGCGTGCGTATAAATCAATGGATCTTTGATGAGATTGTCGAGGGAATACAGGGTGAATATTTCATTGAAGATGTTGCGGACTCCCCACCTGAAACGGTCATCCGCTATCAGACGGTCTACTTCTTCTCGCAGCCCATCTTCGTCTGAAAGTCTGCCTGATTCGGCGGCCTCCAGCAACTGAAGATCGGGTGGACTGTTCCACAATAAAAAGCTGAGCTTGGAGGCCAACTCTGTGTCCGTAATATTGGTTCCACCGTCTCCGTGTTCCGTTCGATACAGAAAGTGGGGAGATTGAAGCATCGCCGCGAGGGCAAACTCTGCACCGATGTAAAAATCACCGCTTTCAGAACCCACAGTCGAATGCACATTCACCAGAGCATCTGTTTCGTCTTCGGTCAAGCCTCGTCGATAGACTTGGCGGCCGATGATTTCTATCCATTCTCGTGCACAGACTTCGTCGGTTGAGTCTGCAGGGGAACACGGGATGAAGGTTTCCCGTTGGCTCTCAGACATGACTTGCTCAGAGATTAAATAGGCGGCATCCTCATAACGCTCTACGCCAACTGGCGAGATGCTGGTGACAGCAGATCCCACACTCAGCAAGCCTTCAGATGGCAAATCTGGTTCGAGTGCAGTGGGCTGCAAAATGCCATTGCCAAAGATTTGTTCGATGCTGTTTCGGTATTGAGCCACGGTAAGCCGTCTGAGTGACGCCGCCTCAGGGGTGCTTTGGGGTTCTATGCCAGGGGCTTCCACTTGGCTAGACGCACTGTCATTGACCTGAACCTTGGGGGCTTCTCCTTTGCAGGCCAACAGCATTATCAGTGAGGGTATCATTTAGTGACTCCGTACAACTCATTTAGGATAGCGTATTTCTAAGCGCTTGTTCGAATAAATATTGTGCCTATACCTGTATGTTAGACCTAATCTGAACCCAAAAATTAAGCCTTGCATCCCCCGATGAAATCGGTTTAAAATTAAGACACCTTCAAGGAGCACATTCGAATGTCAGATGAGCTTGAGGCTTGGATAAGCCGTACAGATCTATCCATGGCGGATGCGGAGTCACTTCGATTGCTGTTTGAACAGCGTAGTGACCATGTTTCATTCATGCAGCCGTCGCTGCAGTCTATTCAGTCAGTGGCGCTCGTTGAGACCGAAGATGCCAACTGGAATCCAGTGGTTCACAACAACGACCGATACGAAGATCTTGGCATGCTAGGTCAAGGGGGGATGGGTCAAGTTCGTCGTGTCAAAGACAGGCGACTCGGTCGAGTGGTTGCCATGAAAATTATGCGACCGGAATTGTTGTCCAACCCCAGAGAAGTTCAGCGGTTTGTAGAGGAAGCTCAAGTCGGTGCCCAGCTTCAGCATCCCAGCATTTGTCCCGTTTATGAGCTCGATTTGCTTCCATCAGGGGAATACTATTTTACAATGCCTGAAGTGACAGGTGTTCGTTTTATCGACATCATTCGAAATGTCCACAAGGCCTCGGATAATGGATGTTGGAAAGCCTCCGAGGATGGTTGGACCTTCAACCGTTTACTGACCTGTTTTCTTCACATTTGTGAGGCCATTGCATTTGCGCATGGAAAAGGTGTGGCCCACCGAGATCTAAAACCACAAAATGTCATGATAGGTGCGTTGGGTCAGGTGGTCATTATGGACTGGGGGTTGGCCAAACTGGTGGGAACTTCATTGGGAGAGTCTGAGATTCATTCTGATCGACAGTTGGCCACTCGTCCAGGATCCATTATTGGTACGCCTGCATATATGCCTCCAGAACAAGCTTTTGGAGATGTCGAGCGGGTCGATGTCAGGGCTGATGTCTACTCGTTGGGGGCCATTCTATATGAGATTTTGTGTGGTCGGGCTCCCTATAATGGGGCAACCCATAAAGACATCCTCAATCAAATGCTGATGGGGCCGCCAAAAACCTTACGGCAAGACAACCAAAACCAACCCACTCAGCCAGGTCGTATCACATCTTTGGATTTTTTATTTGGTGGGGACTCGAAGCCGTCTGTGATTGAATCGAACCCAAGGCCACAAGCGTTAATTGAGATTTGTGAGCGCGCCATGCAGCATAAACCGGATGATCGATATGCGAATGCCAGTGAGCTTCTTGAGGTGTTCCAGCGATACCTCAGAAAGAAGAAAAAATGATGTTTCTTTTGTTCTTGGCCTGTGGTCAACAAGATGCTCTTGTGAAGAAATCTGAACCGTCAATGGAGGAAAAGCGCATTCCAGCTGGCGATGTGTTGCCCATTCACAATCAAATCATACGGATGGCGATGACCAGCGACTCGGCCTATGAACGCTTGTCTGAGATGTGTGACGATTTTGGTCCTCGCATCTCTGGCAGCTTAGCTCTAGAGCGTGCAGGTGATTGGATGATGCAACAACTTGAACAGGATGGTCTGACAAACTTAAATCGGCAGCCTGTCATGGTTCAACATTGGATTAGAGGTCAAGAGTCTCTTCAGCTTTTGAGTCCGCGCACAGAGACTTTGCCCATGCTTGGTTTGGGAATGTCTGTTGGAACGGATGGACTACCGATTGAAGGGGAAGTCATAGTGGTACAAACGCTCGATGATTTAAAAAATAGTCCTGCCCAAGACATCAAGGACAAAGTGGTGCTCATTAATCAACCGTTTGAGGACTACGGAAAGACCGTTAAAATCCGTATGAGTGGTCCAACTGAGGCTGCCAAACTGGGCGCAAAAGCGGCCCTTATCCGTTCGGTTGCCCCTCATGGCCATCAAACACCACATACCGGAGCCACCAGCTATGACGGTGAATATAAGATACCAGCGGCGGCCATTTCACTCGAAGACGCAGAACGACTCTCCCGTTTTCAAGATCGGGGCAAAGACATTCGAGTGTCGCTTACCATGGACGCTGAGATGGGTTCACCGGCTGAATCGAGCAATGTCATGGGCGACATTAAAGGCCATACATTGCCCAATGAAGTGGTGGCCATGGGGTGTCACTTGGACTCATGGGATGTGGGACAGGGGGCTCAAGACGACGGTGCGGGATGCATGATGGTGCTTGAAGCGGCACGCATCCTACGCATGCTTCCCGATCCGCCCAAGCGAACAATACGAGCGGTTTTCTTTACCAATGAAGAAAATGGCCTTGCGGGTGGCCGTCAATATGCTGAGTCACATTCTGGGTCGCACTTTGCTGCCATTGAAGCCGACATTGGTGCAGGCGCCCCTCAATATTTTTCGTACAAGCTTCCCGAAGGTGGTGTACTCGATCCACTGACCAAGGATCTTGACGCACTCATGCCGGCATTGCGCACCTTGGGTATGAACGCGTTTCAAGCGGGCTTTGCTGGAGCTGACATCAACCCATTGGTTGGTCAGGGGGTGATCGGATTTGGACTCAAAATGGATACGGCCGGCTACTGGCCCATCCACCATACCCATGCCGATACCGTTGACAAAGTTGATCCGGTTCAACTCAAGCGCAACAGTGCTGCCATTGCCCTGCTGGCTTGGACATTGGCTAACGCTGAATAACCCCATCTTTGGCATCTCATTTGGAGCCCTCATTGATTTGGGCTAATCCACGGTTGAGGTCCTTTATGCTTCGCAGAATCATTCGTCGGATACGGAAAAATCGAACACCTACCGCTCGTCCCGTTGCGCATCAAAAGGAATCACCATCGCCTAATCACTCTGTAAAGCCGTTGACATTGGCAGATTGGACACCCATCGATGAGGCTTTATACTCCGACTGGACTCCGCTGCTGAGCGCAGAAATCCGTGATTGGCTAAACGGAGTAAGCCAAATACCCATTTTAGACATCCTCGGGCCGGACATCTATAGCGTCCAGCTGTTTTCTGAAGCGGGATGTCAGCGTTTGTGTCAGGAACTTCGTGCCTTTGATAAGTGGGCTCGCACCCATCAAGTGGATGTGTCACAACCCAATTCGATGCACCAATATGGGTTAATATTGGAGCACATCCACATGCAATCTGCCGCTCAAACTTTGGTCTCTGTACTCGAACCATTGTGGTCCGATCGCTTTCCTGAGGTGGGTTCCAACACCTTAGATGGGCTCCATTCATTTTTGGTGTCCTATTCAAAAATGGGCGGTGACTCAGACCTCGGCTTTCATGTGGACAATTCTGAAGTAACTCTAAACATCACCATTCAAGATGCCAATGAGGGGGCAGAGATTTATTTTCAAGGTCGCCGGTGTGAACATCACCGTCAAGGGCCTCATCGAGATCACGAATCTCTTGTGTTCAAGCATCAGCTTGGAGCGATGATGATTCACACCGGCGCACATCGGCACGGCGTGCTTCCCATCGTATCGGGACATCGAAAAAGCATCATCATGTGGTTGAGCTCCAGTCAGTATCGCCAAGGGTCACAGGGAGAGTGTGAGTCTTGGTGTGGGGATCATGCCAGTGCTTAGCGCTTAAGTGTTTCACCTTATTTTAAATGTTGAGTCAGCCAAACCGTCCGGTTCTGGTCCAAGACTCTGTTTTGGTGCTTTTGACGATTAGAGACATTTTCTCAATCCTGAAAATGTCATCTTTAGATATGCTTATTCTTTTTGCATGTCATGCGACAGAACGAATGGTTGATACAGCCATGCCGGTGTCTGATGAACGCCCCTTGGACCCTTCACCGGTTGTTGAAGGTCCCTCTGGCAGTTTTCCTGCTTTGCAAACGCCTTTTGATGGAGAGTCGGTAGCCGAAGGACCAGTTGAGTTCAAGATTTTATCGGACTTTCCTGCATCTATTTCTGTCTACAGGCTTGAAGATCTCTCTGAACCGTTCATTGTTGTCGATGCACTGCCATCGCAAGATGGCGTTGCAACTTGGGTTTGGAGTGACCCTGAGCCATGGCAGACTTATGCCTGGCAGGCTGAGAATGAAATGGGAACCAGTGTGACCTGGCAATTTAGCAACCTTGGTCCCAATCAGGCTCCGGATATTCCTGAACTTGTTAGTCCAATGGAGAATGAATCTGTTTTGTCATCTGATTTGGCATTCACTCTGGATGGCGGGGAAGATCCGGATGGAGATCCTGTTTTGTTTACCATTGAACTTTTTAAAGATGGACACCCCCATACCCTCTCTCCACAGCTTGATGTCCATGATCTGCCATGGATGCCTAAATTGAATGTGGAAACCGTGACATCGCTGTGCTGGACAGCATGGGCCGTCGACGATAAAGATGTTCATGGACCATCGGCTGAGCCGATTTGTTTTGAGCTGTATCCCGATTGAATGTCACCCGACAAATCTGTTACTCGTTGACAGTCACCCTTTTGATTGCACTGTTTTTAGAAGTGGTCACACGCACAGTTTGGTCTCCGCCAAACTGGGCTGATGCACTGGATGTGGGAACTCAGCTTATTCCACATCCTACTCGCATATGGGCACTCGAGCCAGGAACACATACACAATTTGGTGTCGAGGTATCCATCGATGAAAATGGGCTGAGAACTGGGTTGAATGACACCAGTGAACCCGCTTGGCTGGTGCTCGGGGACTCAAGTTTTTTCGGCCATGGTCTGGCTGATGCAGACACACTGCACGCTCAACTCAGCACTCAGCTAAACCAAATTGGAATTGAGAGAGGTGTGCGCTGTGCCGGAGTTCCAGGCTACTCCATTTTACAAAGTCGCATTCTTTTAGATGAACTTGGATGGGATTTAAACCCCGAAATATTGGTGATCGGTAATCTGTGGTCAGACAACAACATCGATCATTTTGTGGATGCCAAATGGTTGGATGCACTTCACAAACCCACTGCTCAAATGATCTCAACTTTTAGACGGTCTCATCTTTTTTTGTGGTTGTGGGCGCAACTTCGCCCGGCTGGCTTTGAAGAACGGAAAGGGGATCCACAAGCGAAAATATCATGGCTGAGGGATCCCAATGCAAGTGGACAACGCCGCGTGGCCGTTGAAGACTACGCATCTGCACTCGATCAGGTGCTTGCTGAAGCAGGGCGGAGGGGTGTGGGTGTGGTCTTGATTCAGCCTGCAAATGTATACCGTGTCGATCAATCGGTTGATGAAGCCACTTGGGACCCTTATTTCTTTGCCATGGCCGAGGTCGGACGCCACCGGGATGTCCCTGTCTTGGATGCCGCAGCCTATTTTCGTGCCTTTGGACTTTCTTCTCAGAATGGTTTTATTGATGAGCTTCATCCATCTGGTCTGGGCAATCAATACATCGCACAAGGGGTACTGCTCCAGCTTCAAGCATCGGGCTGGCCTGCCGAGCGACCCATTCCAAATCAAAAACCACCGATTGAACAAACTTGGCAGGATCCATGGGCCGATGGGGTCGATTTTGAGGCAAATACGGGTGGGGGAACGCCTTAATCTGCTTGACCAAAGGCTTAAAACGCTGTAGTTAACGACCATAAATTTGGAGGTTCAAAATGGATGAACAACTTCGACAACGCATCGATCAAATGATTCAAAACAATCGCATCTTGCTCTTCATGAAAGGTGACAGGTCACAGCCTCGTTGCGGCTTTTCCGCCCGCCTTGCTGGCATCCTCAATGAACTCGATGTGGCTTTTGAAACGGTCGACATCCTTCATCCCAACAACCAAGACCTCAGAGCTGGAATGAAAGATTATTCCAGTTGGCCCACTTTCCCTCAGCTGTACATTGAACAAGAGTTTGTTGGTGGGTCCGACATCGTCTCTCAGATGTTTGCCTCTGGAGAACTTCAGCAAATGCTGGGCGTTGTTCTTGAAGAAGTCCCCATGCCCGCCGTCACCATGACTCCAGCCATAATCGAAGCCTTCGAACAAGCCACTGCGCGTTATCCAGGTGTTGTCCGTGTAGACATCAACGCTCAGTTTCAGGTGGACATTGGCGTGGGTCCTGCAGAAGACAGCGATTATGTGGTTGAGTCAAATGGATTTGCGATTCACATGAGCCGCAACAGCGCCAAACGCGCTGACGGTTTGAAGCTTGATTTTCATCCAAATATGGGTGTCATTGTCGACAATCCCAATGCACCAGCGAGTGTCAAACAGATGGATGTACAGAGTCTAAAATCACTGATGGAGTCTGGCAAGTCATTCACCTTGTTCGATGTGCGCTCTCCGCAAGAAATGGCCACAGCGTCCATTTCTGGTGCGACGCCATTTACCGTTGAAGCACTGCAAGCATTGGAAACTGACTCATTGATTGTCTTCCAGTGCCATCATGGTGGCCGTTCAATGCAGGCCGCTCAGTCTGTTTTGGCAGAAGGTTATACCAATGTCTACAACTTGGCCGGCGGCATTCATGCGTGGTCATTGCACATTGATTCCTCGGTTCCCACTTACTAGTTTTCGCAAACATGCCTTGGATTTTGCTGCTGCGCCTTTCCTTGGCTGAATGTCCCAATTTTTCTGAGTCGCGACAGGTCTTCTTTGGAGACCTTCATGTGCACACCCACTTGTCTTTGGATGCCAGTGCTCAAGGGACTCGGATCACACCCGATGAGGCCTACGCATTTGCACAAGGTGAGTCACTTGTCATTCGGGGTGGTTCGGTTCAAATCGATCCATTGGATTTTGTAGCCCTGACCGATCACTCGGAGTTTCTTGGGGAGCAGGCACTTTGCACTGACCCGGAGTCTGAGCGGTACAAGCATCCACTCTGTTGGCTGCACCGTCGCCATGAAAACCTTGCATTTTTGCTGTTCCACATGCAATTGGCCCGACCATGGTTTGGAGATCCCAATGTAAAGGAAGTTCCCCGAAAAAATCTGTGTGGAAGAGCAGATATTCATTGTCGCTTGGCTGCCATTGAGCCTTGGCAAAACATTCAGTCGGATGCACACAATGCCAACAAAAACTGTCAATTTACCACATTTGTCGGCTATGAGTGGACTGGTTCACCCCGCACCACCAATCTGCACCGCAATGTCCTTTTTTCGGACCTGGATGTGCCCAAAAGGCCGATTTCTTATTTCGAAGCCCCCACACCTCAAAAATTGTGGCAAGCTTTGGCAGAGGAATGTGTCCCTGAAGACGATTGTGAGGTCATAACAATCCCTCACAACGCCAATCTTGGTGGGGGTCAAATGTTTTTGCCGTATGACAACACAGCACGGGAAGGGCTTGTAGACTATGCGGAGTGGCGAGCAAAGTATGAGCCTTTGGTCGAGATTTTTCAACACAAAGGGTCCTCCGAGTGTGGGCCCATGTCTTCAGATGAACAGTGCGCTTTTGAGCAGCTGCCCTACGGAAACCTCACCGCTGATATTTTTGGAAAAATCGCAGGTGGTGAACCCAATCCTGCTGACAGCGTTCGCTGGGCACTTGGTGAAGGCCTTGCATTTGCGGAAGCTGGATTGTCCAACCCCTATCAATATGGGCTTGTAGCCAGTACCGATACACATCTCGGCACCCCAGGACTAACATCCGAAGCCGACTTCATCGGTCATGGGGGACTTGGCAAGACCAAAGATGCGCCAATTGTGGACAATGTGTGGTTTAATCCGGGTGGTTTGACAGGGGTTTGGGCCGAAGAAAATACCCGTTCTTCCATTTTTTCGGCGCTTCAGCGTCGAGAAGCCTTTGGAACATCAGGGCCACGGATTGCCATTCGAATGTTTGGGGCCGAAGATTTTCCAGAAGACATTTGTTCCAACAAAGAACGCGCAGAATTTGGTTATTTTTTTGGAGCCCCAATGGGGGGAGAACTTTCGGAGATCGATAGCCCTGTTTTTCTTGTGGAGGCTCGTCAAGATCAAACACCACTTGTTGAACTTCAGATTGTGAAAATCTGGAGAGATGG
>JAYYJC010000456.1:0-3832 GCA_036146655.1 Myxococcota bacterium
TTTTAAGTCGTTGATCGTAGTGGATGGAACATGGAAGCAGGTCAGAAAAATGATGGGCCGAATCCCTCAGCTAAAAACCTTACGCCGTATGAATGTAGACGCACAAGATCCGCCCTATCCGAGGCTCCGTAGCCCTTCTGTTCCTGGGGGGTTGTCTACTGTAGAAGCCATGGGCTCAGCCTTACTGCATTTTGGGTTTAAAGACGCAGAAGCCCGCTTAAAAGAAGCCAACTGGTCTCTACTCAACAGCTTGCGACAATCCGTTGGCATTCGACATCCACTTGTGCCAGGCTTAAGTTTTACCGATTTGAGAAAGTTGGACAACCAATATGAAATCTGAATTTTTTCACCCACCACAATTGAGTTACCTAAACCATGGTTCCTTCGGAGCCACACCCAAAAGACTCATTGCTTTCCAACGCAAACTCCAAGAAGAACTTGAAACACACCCAGTTCGTTTCATGAGCGAAATTTATCCTCAAGCCTATAAAACCGCTTTGAGTCCAACAGCTCATTTTCTTGGAACTACACCCGACAATATTGCTTTTGTGACGAATGCAACCTCGGGGGTTGCGACAGTACTTCAGAGCCTAAGACTTCAGGAAGGCGATGAACTTATCTGTACAAATCACCGCTATCAAGCTGTCTACAACAGCATGGCGTATCAGGTGCGACTAAGAGGTGCTCGTTTGATTGAATGTGCGTTCGAATCGATTGCGCCTGAAGGCGCTTCTGTGCGTCAAGCCATTGAGAATAAGCTTTCAAAACGCACACGTCTTATAATTATTGATGCCATCTCTTCCATCACAGCGCACGCATTCGAACTTGAACCAATCATTGCACTTGCTCAAGACAGAAATATTCCGATATTTGTAGATGGTGCGCACTCTCCTGGCCAGCATCCTGTTAATCTCGATCAGTTGGGAGCTGATTTTTGGACAGGCAACTTTCATAAATGGCTTAGCGCACCCAAAGGGTGTGCCGTCTTATACGCTTCACCCAAATGGCATTCATCACTTCATGCGCCAATCCCATCTCATGGATTTGAAAATGGATGGCAAGAAGAATTGGCTTGGATGGGGACCTTTGACCCCACAGCATGGTTGTGTGCACCGGAGAGCATTCGTCAATGGGAAGATTGGGGTGGCTGGTCATTTGTAAAGCGCAACAACAAACAACAACAATGGGCAACAAAACATATTTGTCATCACATCAAAGGAGCACTTGCGTCGCCCACAAATCAACTTTCAATGCGGGCCATAGTCCTTCCAATTCATGCGAAATACAGAGACAAACTGTATAAACATCTCCAAAATAAGTTCAACACGGATACATTTTTACATGCGTATCAAGAAAAAATCATTTTACGGATTTCTGCATACAGTGCGTATACGGAAGATAAGGATTTTGAAAGACTTATTGAGGGCCTGTTGGATTTCAATCACGCAATGTAACAAGAACGCAATAGAAAAAAGAACAACAGAAACACAAACAGACCTGTTGACCACCAAAATACCGGGCTCAACTTACCACTTGCATGAACGGGTGCTTTTGTTGAATCCGTTATTACAACCACTCTACCTGGCCCTCTAGAGTGAAACCCCCACCCTTTGTCGTGTGCAGCGCCACCCAGTACAGAAATTGCTATTTTTCGAAGTGTGGGTTCACCAATTGAATGCGCACCTTGACCGGTAATAAAGATACAAGCTCCAGTTTGAAGCTTTGTGGCTATGCGAATGTAGCTCCTCAACAGTTTTTTTGCAAGTTTCGCAGACAATCCATGTAAATCAACAATGGGAACATTTTGCTCAATACCCACATGAGTGCGGACAAGCCAAGGCGTCTCTTCGGCCCATGGCAACAACTTGGCATCAGATTCGATATCTCTAAATACTTCTTTAAGCACTTTGACATCTGACATGAAACAATCTTCCGGGTTTGAGTAATTTAGGTTTTGTATTGTTTAAGTTAATCTATTTCTCAAAAGGCGCACCAAAATGAATTGAAAAGATGTTCACAAACAAGCCCAAAGATACATTACCGCCATTTGCGTCGAGGCACTGTGAAAGACTTCTGGGATTTGCCTCTAAAATTTGGAGCAAACAATGGAACACTTACACAAGGTACTGACTGCCAATATTGTTTTGTCCCCTCTGTTGTTCGCACAGTAAAATGAATGGGTGCGGTTTCACAATCATGATATGCAAACACATTTAAAATCTCACATTCCGCAGCAATCTCACATGTAATTGGCATCCAATCACCAATCTTAACTTCAAATGACTGCCAGTTGGTTGGAATGGTTGTATGAAGTTCACCAAACTGGAGCGAATCAACGAGCAAGTTTGTACTGATAGGAGGAGGACCATCATCTGTGGAAGGACTTTCCTGACCCCAAGCGTCTATTAAGAGACCAAACAATAGAATGTGAAATAACATGGACGCAATTTATCAAGTTATGACACCTTAATCAATGGGACTTGACTTTAAAAAATGTGTCTAGTCAATCCAGCTTTGAATTGCAGCGATCAACTGATTAAAGTCGATGTCTTGTGACTGAACTCCAGTTTTTGGCAATTCAAAATAGTGCGGCCGCACCGTAGGCCAATGTTGAATGTAGTCTTCATCTAAGAACCCCATTCTTATCATGTCTTGAAGTAAATTAGCCGAATGAACTGGTAAATGTTCTTTTGCATCTGTGAGCACTTCAAGAACCGATTCACGAGACAATAATGTCCAGTGATGAAGGACAAATGCCGCCTGAGACCAACTGTACACGGGAATGATTTGATGGCCAAGATCTCTGATCTGAGTTCGGCTTTTACGGCTTGTCATGCGAATAAAAATACCTCGTAATGGCGGACAAATCGGTAATTTTTGATAGGCAACAACCGCAGACTGAATGTCACGTTCATATGCTTTTGCGACTTTCATGAGTTGTACAATTTGTCCTTGATCCAGTGTTTTACTCAGACACATGCTGTACATCAGATAGATGATGGCATCCAGTTCGACATCATCACCAAAACATACCTCGAGTGTTTCATTTGGGAACTCGAGGCGAGAAGTCAACAAAGCCTGAAGCTTAAACCCAAGTTGACCTTTGATGTCTCGGAACTGTCGTGTCTTTATCCGATGTACAGAATCTTTTAATAAGAGGGATGAAATCGGAATATTGTCCAATTGAAAACGAGCCAAAATTTTGGTGCGTAACTGTTCAGGAGAACCAGAAAGGACTGAAATATGAGAATTTTCTCCCTGTGCGAGCCCCCGCATTAAACTCGGTGCGCCAGGAACCGTCTTTTTTTGTTCAGGTCTTTCTGTTGCTGCTCTTATCAATCCACGGACAGACTCAAAGTCGGTTTCAATGTAACTTTTGTCGAGATCCCATCTGTATAATGGCATTTTAGAGCCCTAGGGATGAAAGCGAAAGACTTTACTGCCATCTGGTGCATGCAAGAGGCGTTCAACAGCTTGAAGTTGTATCTTTCTGGGACTTTTACGGTGCTGTTCAACCAAATCCCTCAACCGCTTGTTGCTGGTGTCAATACTCTGTATGTCACTTCTAACGGCAATGAGATTTTGCTGGAGCATGTGATAGCGAAGTAGACCTTGTTCACCAAGTATCGCATACCACAATACACTAATAATGAGTGCTGCGGGAAGTGCAGCATAAAGCATACGAAGCTTGAAGATATTGATAGGTGGAATAACTCTTGACATGTAAAGAGTATATACCTAATCGGATCTTTTTGAAAAGAAAAAAAGTTTTTAGTTGGCTTTTTTTTAAAAAAAATGCCATGCACTTATTTTTTTGTCAACAGTTACACTT
>JAYYJC010000457.1:0-10000 GCA_036146655.1 Myxococcota bacterium
AAAAGAAAGAACCCATACTGCTTGGAAATACAAGTGCTGAAGAATGCGCAGCATACATTTTCGGTATTAATTGGGAAAACCTCTTTTCAAAGCGCTCAGGTCAGATTGGGTTCGGTAGTTTTTCAGTTGGTACTCCGACGAGAGGCATGGCTTTACATGCTGCATTATCTAAGATGCCAGAAGCAACACATGCCATTCAACCACGGTTTGATACAACCACTAAGGGTTGGGTACTTGGTCCAGTAATCCTATTTGGACAGCAATGTACATCGGTGAAGGCCGTTGGTGTCAAGGTACAATAGTCAATAATTTAGATTATAACTTTGATATAATTTGAGAAATATCGTTTACTGTCGACTCTTCCAGATCGATTAATATGTCTTCCAATTCTGTTGAACTTGGCTGATACACCTTTTCCAAGATTTTAGAATTAGAAACATTATATTGTTCAATGAGCGTTTGTTCGCTGTTGTAAATGTACAAATTTATCTCTATTCTGGCACCTGCTTCGCACCCAAACTCATGGCCTATAAACCACCCACTATTGTGGGTGTAGTAGGAAATAATGACTGGGAATACGAGTATATGCTCCTCTTCAATTGAATCCCACAGTTGAGATTGAGTATTTACCTCTGAATCGAATGTAACGACAGGAAGATTTAAGTTGTCAATGTTTTCGAGTTCAATACTTCCACGTATTTTATTTGTTGTGATTTTTATTGGGTAATGTTCGTCATTTTCCGAAATCTTTTTGATGTAACTTTCTGTATATGAAATGGTATCGATGACCGAGTTTATATTTGAAAGATAATCATTGATGGATGTAATTTCAATAGAATTGGAACGACTTTGAGAACCGTTATTTTGAAAACTAACAACCCCACCAGAATGGTAGACATGTCCAATTATGTTGTTTATTACAAAGCCTGGAACCGCAGAGTTTGGGATTATATTGTCATAGCTTGAAGTGTCGTCGCCAATTATATTCAACCCATTTTTAAAAGTTTGACTTACATTTATGGCTGAATGAACCAAGACCATTTTGTTTGATTTCTTATTCTTTGTAGATTTTGAAAACAAGCAAGAGCATAAAATAAAGTAAAAAAGCATCATATCCTTTTCGGCAAAGTTACACTTTCCAAATCTATTATATCAGTTTTCACCGACAAGCTTTATTATGTGGTTGGTCAACTTATCGATCAGCCCGAACAATCAGCGTTCCAGCCTCAGGCATATCAAGGTCCTCACGGCTGCCATTTGGCCAGGTCACACTGAGGCTGACCAAGCTGCTGCCATTTGGCACACCAAAGAAGGCCGTGGGCTCCGCTTGAACCGCCCCATTGACTGAGCGAACCTCACGGGTCACCGTCTCTGTGCCCTTTGAACTCGAAAATACCGCAACGACTTTTGCGCCGAGAGGAGAACGGGTGCCTGCAAAGCGCACCTCGATGCTTTCTGCGGCTGCAGTGTTTTCGAGAAGAATGACCGGATCGTAGTGGTTTCCAATGGCGGGATCGGTGTTTCGAAGCACCAGATCTTGGGTTCCATTGTTGTCGATGTCAATCGGTGCCACGATGTAGCCATCTTCGGAACAGTCTGCGCCTTCGAGGTAACCGACCTCGGTGAAGGTGCCGTCTCCGTTGTTGCGGTACAGTCGGTTTCGCTGATCTCCGCCTAGGGAGAAGGTGTAAGCATCGGACTCGTCTTTGTGTCGACGCAGCATGCGTAGAATGGGGTTGGCCTGCTCTTCTTCTCGGACAGCTGGGGCAAAGTTGCTGCCACCGTGGACATCATTTTGAAAGTCAAGCTTGAGGGTTTGGAGGTCTTCCAGACCCTCGGGTTCGGTGGATTGAAAGACTTCTTCGTCAAGTATTCCAGTGTGAAGCGGATCGGCATAGGCCGCCAGTTCGGAGCGGAAGAAGATGCTGTCGAGCTGTTCTTCACCATTGGTCCACAGGCCATTGGGGAGGTAGTAGTCCAGCAGGCCATCGTGGTTGAAGTCTATCCACTCGCCAGCTGAGGCTGCTTCGCCTGTCCAACTGAGCTGTGCACGCTCCGTCACATCGACAAAGTGTCCGTCTCCTTGATTTTCGTAGAGCAGAATGCCAGTGTAGCTTTCTTGCAGAGCCGCAAAGTTATCTCCATAGCGAGGGTCTGTAAAGTTTACATGTTGTGCCATGTTAAACAGCCGCTCTCCCGCTGTCAGAGTCACATGACTGGCCATGATGTCCATGTGGCCATCGTTGTTGAAGTCGCCAGTTGTCATGCCCATGCTCATGCCAGACATTTTGAGGCCCATGGATTCAGCCGTTTCGGTGTATCGTCCGCTTTCGTCACGCTGGTAGATGGGATTGATGCGACCGCTGTCATCGACCACGATGAGCTCCGGACGGCCATCTCCATTGAGGTCTGAGGCCAGCGCAGCATGGGCATAGACGCCGTTGTCGTTGACCACGCCAAACTCGAGATCCAGCTCTTCAAAGGTCCAGTCGCCTTTATTGCTCCAAATTCCCTGTGAGTGAAGGTCATTGGGACGCTCACGGTTGTAAATACCACTGGTGAAGTCTCTCAGACCTGGGAAACCGATGTATATGTCGGTGTTTCCGTCGCCATTGAAATCTGCCAATGTCAGCGGCATGGCCCGATCGTACTTGCGCTCTCTCGGCAGCAGGTTGAGGTGCCGTTCAAACTTGGCAGCACCGTTGGTTCCCACATTTTCATAGGCCACAAAGTCTCCGAGCTGGTCTTGGCCCTGCTCTACAAAGCGAAGGAAGACAATGTCCTTGTCGCCATCGTTGTCGAGATCGTCAACAGCAGCTGATTTGACGGAGCCTTCTTCGAGAATCCCGTATTCGGCGGTCACATCGATAAAGGACTCACCGGTGTTTTTGAGGATTTGAACTGGGCCGTGGTGCCCAACAATCATGTCTTTTAGAGAATCACCGTCCAAGTCAGCCACGACCAAGGCGTAGCCTCCTCTTCGAATGGCTTCTTTGCGGTCGGTGACGGGAAGCGCATCGAGTTTCCATTTGTCAGTGGCGTTGACAAAGGTGGGCGCACGGGTCGAGAGAAGACGCTCTGCTTCGGTGGTCTCGATGTTGGTTAGGGCCCAGCTGTTGCCGTCACTGGCGAAGGTCATTTGCAAGGTGGCTTTGTCGTTGAGACGCAGGAAATCGCTATTTTTTAGCTGAGCCCGAAAATCGACTCGTACAAAAAGAGTGAGCTCTTTCAGGTTGCTCTTAGGAGTAAACAAGGCATCAAAAATATCCCACTGAAAAGCATCGACCGTTTTGACTGACTGGAGGAAAGCCGCAAAGCTGTGATCGCCTTCGGTGTCGATGTGCATTTCACCCCGATAGATGCCCTCGTTAAGGTTCTCCAATGAACCTTCGTTGAGGGGAAGGGCGGTCCAGCTGAGCCGTTGTTGTCCGACGGCCTCCGACAAAAAGGCCTCTAGTGTGTCAGCAGAGGGTACTGAATCGCCGTTAAAGAGTCGTTCGAAGGGAAGGAAGAAGGATTTTTCAATGCGGAGTACCTGTGCCTCAATGGTGTTTAAATCACGGTAGACGGGCTCATTGCCAATGAGTTCTGTCATGGATTGGAGGTACTCGTTGGCCCATGCTCGCTCAGTTTCTTCAACAGAAGGCTTTTGGATGGCTGTTTCCGTGAGGGGTGGGTTTGTGTTCTCACTGGCGCAGCCAAACATCAATGCTGGAAATAGGAAATGTTTCATTTGTTGACCCATGTAAACGACATTTATTAGTCTCAAGATAGCATATTTTTAGCACAATGCCCGCAATTCACAGAAGTAAAGTCACTTTTGGACAACCATTTTCACTGTGTGTGAGTAGAATTTGAATAGACGATGCATGACCTGTCTTTCGAACCCGTACTTATCGAACACGACCGATCTATTTTCCATTTGATTCAGGCCTGATTTGGGACAGAAAAACACAATGTTGAACGCCTAGTTGTCATTCACCACCCAGAGTTCAACCTGATATCGGTAGTGTTCGACGATGGGCACACCTGTCAACACACGCCTTGGCCATTCGTTGATTTGAGTGCTGACTTGAATAAAGTCGCTGCCAACAGCTGATTCTTGATTTCCTCTGGATGAGATCAACTGACTCAGGGGGCTTGGATGCTGGCCATAAATGATGCTCCTGCTGTCTTCCATGTAGTTGGTTGTGGGCATTGGAGAGTCGTCTTGTCCATCGCTGAAGGGCTTGAACAGACCAAACGGAAATTTGAGGTTTTGAAATTGCCCCTTCAAATAGGCATTGCTTGCGGCATCCATTTTGGAACGCTGCTGGAGACTATACCACCAAATCCGATCTCCATTTTGATGTCGTGCTTCAAGATCCATATCGGTTCCCCAATTGACTTTTGGAAAACTTGGGATTTTAAGTTGTGTGGGCAAGTAAATGAGCTGAGAATCCTCAACGGCAATTGAACTCTTTGAGATTCCTGCCAAGGTATCGCGGCTGAGCCAATAGACAAAATTATCAAATATCACAAGGTCTTCTTGATTGAGCGCTGAACCCAGTTTTTGATGTCCAAGCACATCCACCTGATTACGAGCATGATGCGCAATCAAGATGTTGAGGCTGTGCATACAGACAAATCCGATGGCCATGCTGGGTGCCAAGGTAAAAGTCAGCCGCATTAATTTTTGACCAAAGTGAGCCATGAGTTGACGAGTAGCGTCCCAAAATAGCAAGACCAACGGCGGGAAGCCTGCTAAAAAAAGCCTGGAGGCGATGTCTTCTCTTGGATTGGCACTCACAATCAGCGCCATGGCCATTGTGATTTCCATGCTCAGCAAAAGCAGTCCCGAGAGCGCACGCATGGGGTGTGTCTTACCCTGAAGTACCACCCCCAAGAGGGCGAGATTGAGCACAATTCCACCCCCAAGCATCCAGTACATTTGATCAAAGTAGTAGGTTTCATAGTGGTTGATGGTCGCCACTGGCGGCCACACAAAAGTGCTAATCACAAAGGCCAAAATCACCCATTTCCATCCCGTCCAGCGTGCGCAGATTGAATCAAGCGCCAGCAGGGCAATGAGCCCTGTTCCAACCAAAGACACAAATACAGTCAGCTGTGAGGCTGTAAAACCCACAATGAGCCAGCGTAATTCTGTTGATAAGCCCGAAAAGTGCGAATCGACATGTCCTGTGACCACCTGCCAAGCCAATGCAAGCCAAACCGATAGTGCAGACACCAGTCCGATGACAGTTGTCCACAGCGCATTCTTGTTGGTCTGAAGGCCAAAGTAAATGCCGTGAACACCCAACACCCCAAAAAGCAACAATGCAGAGGATTCCTTTAAGAATATCGTAAAAAGAATACAGCTGCCCAGCGAAATGAGGGCATTTCGACTGCGATTCTCTTGAAGCAAAATGGCACTTGCCACCAATGTGCTCGCCGCTCCCAGTCCATCAAACTCAGTGAGGTACCACAAAGAAAATAGATGTGGTCCCAAAACCATCCCAATCAGTCCAGCGGTCAATGCGATCCGTGGCCGATTGACTGACTTTAGCCAGAGCCAGCATCCAAACCCGTAGGTGAAGGCACTGAAGGCAATCTTTCCAAATAGAAACCAAAGGGGGGGTGGGCTTTGGGTGCCGAATACTGCAATATAGCTTTTGACCATGAGGATAGATACCGGTCGAAAGCCATAGCCATATGAGGGAGGTGGCGGATGAAAAGGGCGATACCACGAGTCATTCGGGAGCCCATTTACAAAGTCCACAATCCAAAGTCCAATTCCGTCTACCATCTCTCGAGTGCCCAACAGGCCGACGAGAACGGCCCCCAAGACAAGAGTCCATATCGGGTAAGCCTGAAACCGAGCTAGCGTTTTAGATACCATGTCCATATTCTATCCGCTTCGTCGCTTGTCAGGTCATACGCTGCAGCCACAAGAGCATGCAACACATGGTTTTGAGCCTCTGAAGGTGTGGTGTTGGCACTACTGAGTTTTCGGGAAGTGGTGGCAATGTCTTTCAGTGGTTTTAGATTTGAAGGCGCAGGATACCGTCGCAAGTGGTTGATTTTGACTTGTGGCATGCCCTCTCTTGCATCTCGAAAGTTTTGAAAATGAAACCATTGAAGCGTGGGTGAGTTGAGCAGCCCGACAACGAGATCTGTGGGCCACTGTTTGCTGCTGTAGCAGGCCAAAAGACTATTTCTAAATGGAGTCCCCGGGCTTTTAACTGCGATGGGGTACGCTGCCGTTTGGCGAATCCAAATGGACACTGATTCATACATCGAGTTGGGTTTGAGTACTGCTGTCAAATCACTGGGCTTCGCCCAACAGGTGCACTCTGAAATTTGAAATGGGTGCACATCTCGACCCACTCCAAGTGCCATGCTGTGGCTTTCAGATGCTTTGGTCTGAAATTTTTCTTTGAGATGTCCAGAGGTTTGAAGGCCACGCTCCCCAAAAGTTTTCTTTGGAAAACACGGGTAAGACAATAACTTCTGAAGCAAGGCATGCTCGGCCTCTGAAAAATCGTCTCGCTTCAGCGACCAGGCTTCACTGTGTGACTCGGTGTGGCGAGTGGCCCGAGCACGGAAGAACATGCAGGGTTGAAACACCCCTTCAAAAACCCCGTCGCCCATGTTGCTAAGTGGCACTTGCGGTTGCGCATAGACAGTCACAGCAGCTCGGGTGGGTCCATAGCCTTTTAGGTCGGCCACAGAGGTGGGTACAATAAAGGCCACTTCTCCACCGTGTGGATTGATCAACTCTGCAGCCAGTTCACAAAAGAGGCCATGGGTGCTTCGATAGCCATTAAACGCCCGGTACCTTTTCAGGTAAAACAGACGAATGGGGTCTGGAATGGGCTGTGCAGCTCGCCCGGCATGGGCGATCCAAGGCGGATTGCCCACCACCCAGCGAAAGCCCTGTCCGTTGGCAAAAACCGCTGGAAATGTCTGCTGCCAATTAAATGGATTTGCCGATATTAAGGTTTTCGAAGAAGACAAAGTAGGCGGATTTACCGCCTGTTTGCTTCTGATCGGCGGACAAAGCAGTGCGTTACCCCACCGGATGTGTGCACAGATGTCATCCATTGGTAACTTGGGATCCTTGGCCATAAGCCAGAGATTCATGCGACACAAATCGACACTGAGGCGATTGATGTCTACGCCATAGACCATACTCGTCAGAAATGTGGACAGGGTGCCTTTGGCGTTCGACTTCAGCCACAATTCTGCAAATGCCATCAGGAACACGCCGCCGCCACAGGCTGGGTCGCATACTGGGCCCTCAAATTGAGTGTGATTTTGGCCATCGGTGAGCAATGCACACGCCACAGCATGTTGCGTGTAGTAGCTTCCTGTTTTTCGCCTGAGGTGACTCCCGCCTTTGGTTTGACTTTCCATCAGAAGTTCGTGGATTTGTGCCATGGCAAGGGTGGAGAGGGATTTTAAGTGGGTTTGGAAATCCATTGACCAAAGTTGACTTGGAAGCATGATGTCTGCGTTGTGCCATTTCCGATCTGCGGCATCCAGTGTCCACAAATACCCTTGGAGTTGGACAAATCCGAGCGTACCCTCACCTGCCTTTGTGAATGTCTGCCACAGACTCAATTCGTCCTTTGGCCACTCAAAAACACAACCGAGCTGGCTTTGAACCTGCGCCAGGTAAAAGAGGCGATAGAGCAATTTTTGGGCTGCTAAAAACGACTTGGCCTTACCCAAGATTGGGGTAAGAGCCAAGGAAATGCCGTGGTGACATTGAAGAAGGGCTTTGGGACTCATGGGGCTAATGTAGCCCACATCTGTCCCATTGCGCAAGCCTCAATAGGTGGGTAGTCGAGTATCAACCTGTTCGGCCCATGCCCGAATACCGCCCTCGAGATTGAGGACGCGCGTGAAGCCTGCTTCCGCCAAGACTTGTGCGGCTTTGGCTGAACGGCCACCCATTTTACAGTGGATGAGAATGTCTCGATCTTTTGGAAGTTCGGACAAGATGTCTGCCACCTGTTCGTGGGGCTGAAGGCGATCCACAAAACGCAGTGATACAATTTCGGCCTCAAAGGGTTTTCGAACATCGAGGACATAGGGGGCCCATCCCGCTTGCAGCTTTGCGTGGGCGTCTTGAACGGATATTCGGTCAAAACCTTCTACTGACCCCTCTTCTTCAACAGCATTTCTTCCAGGAAGACCACAAAACTGTTCGTAATCAATCAGTTCCGTGATTTCTGGGGTACTGGGATCTGCTTGGAGTTTAAACTCCTTGAAAGTCATGTTGAGTGCATCGTAGCGCAACATGCGACCAGAGAGGGTTCGGCCAACTCCGAGAATAATTTTGATGACCTCATTGGCTTGAATACAGCCAATGACACCCGGTAAAATACCAAGTACTCCCCCCTCAGCGCAGGAAGGAACCAGCCCAGGTGGTGGGGGTTCAGGGTAAAGGTCACGATAGTGTGGGCCGTTAATGTGGTCATCATAATGCCAATCGGTCTTTGCTGCACGGCGGGCTTTCTTTTCAGATTTAGAAAGCTCCGACCACCCGTCAGGGCGAATCCAACCGCCGATGTGATTGAAGACGCTCGCCTGACCCTCAAACTTGAAAATAGACCCATACACATTGGGTTTGTTGAGCATGACACAGGCGTCGTTGACGAGGTAGCGTGTTGGAAAGTTGTCGGTGCCATCGACCACAATGTCGTAGGGCTCAATGATACGAAGGGCATTCTCTGAGCTGAGTGGCTCTTCATAGATGTCGAGTTGAATGTGTGGGTTGATGTCGAGCAGCCGTGCTTTGGCGGACTCTACTTTGGGTTGTCCGACGGTCGCTGTGCCGTGTAAAATCTGGCGTTGAAGATTTGATTCATCGACCACATCAAAGTCGATGATTCCTATTCGACCCACACCAGCGGCTGCCAAGTACATCAATGTTGGGGAGCCAAGACCACCCGTGCCAACGCACAGGACTTTTGCTGCTTTGAGTTTTTTTTGGCCACTCATGCCCACTTCATCCAATATCAGGTGGCGGGAGTAGCGGGCAATTTCTGCATTGCTGAGATCGGGGGTATTGGGCATTACAGACCCCCAGCAATCGATGGGACGATGGTGAGCTCATCGCCATCGTCAAGATCGGTATCGAGTCCGTCGAGTTGTCGAATGTCTTCGTCTCCGAGGTAGAGATTAACAAAACTGCGAAGCCTTCCTTTTGAGTCATAAAGGTGCTTTTGGAGGCTTGGATATGAGTTCAGCAATGCGGCAAGCGCCTCACCAACTGTGTTCCCTGAAACGGTCACGCTCGCGTGTGAGTCGGTGTAAGAACGGAGTGGTGTGGGAATGTGGATTTGAACAGACATGACTAATCGGTCTCCTCGATGATGATTTCTTCAACCATGGCGCTTCGATCTTCTTTCAAGCGCCAAGATTGAGTGGTGTGAATGTGGCCGCTGTGAACGGCTGTAATTAGGTAGCTCATATTGGGGAGCGCATGGTCTTGGTCGTATTTTGAATACTGCGACGGATGGTCCGGATGAGAGTGATAGTAGCCCACAATTTCAAGCCCATCTGCTTCCAGCTTTTGCTCGGCCCGCATGAGCAATAAGCCACTGACTTTGTAGCGGTTGTGCGTTTCGGCACGCTCATTGACGAGAGGCTGAACTTTGGTGACCTTGTGCTCGGTTCTTGACCCTGCTAAAATCCCCACAACTTCGTGTGGATAACCCTCACAAGCATGTGTTTGGAGTCGATTGAGCTCGGCGCTTCGGATGCGGAGTTTCATTGGGGCTCCCAGATGTGAGAGTCAGACAAGTAACGCTCTCCGCTGTCTGGAAAGACGGTGACAATGACTCCTTGCTCGAGTTGTCTCGCCACATGTCGGACACCCCACAGGGCCGCAGCACAACTTGGTCCCACCAAGATTCCTTCCGTCGCTGCGAGTTTTTGGACAAGTTCAAATGACTCTTCGGTTGGGGCTTCAAGTTGTTCATCTGCAATGGTGGGGTCATAAATGCCTGGC
>JAYYJC010000458.1:0-16921 GCA_036146655.1 Myxococcota bacterium
ACCAGAGCGGTCTCCATGTGTTTGAGGCCTTCTAGTCCATGAAAGGGTGAATCTGGTTCAACCGAACAGCAGCTGATCTTGGGATTCTGAGATTTTAAAAATCGACTGACCCCCATAAATGTACCAGAAGTGCCCAAACCTGCGACAAAGTGCGTGATTCGACTGCCCAACTTGGTCCATATTTCAGGGCCTGTGTGCTTGAAGTGAGCCTGCCAGTTCGCATCATTGCTGTACTGGTCACAGTAAAACCAATCTGGGTTTTCTGCTGCAAGGGCCTTTGCTTTGTGGATGGCGCCGTCTGAGCCCTCAAGTGGGGAAGTGATGATTAACTCCACACCGTAAGCTTTTAATATTTGCTTTCGTTCGAGATTGGCATTGGCAGGTAAACAGAGCTTTAGACGGTATCCTCTAGCCGCCGCTATCATGGCATAGGCTATTCCTGTATTCCCTGAACTGGCATCGAGCAGGGTTCCGCCTGGTTGCAATTGCCCAGTTTGTTCGGCTTCCAAAATGATGTTTAATGCCGCTCTGGCCTTAACAGACCCGCTGGGGTTAAAGGCCTCTAGCTTGGCCCAGATTTCGACACGGCTTGAGACTTCACCGGCAAATACCCGCCGGAGAGGGACGAGTGGAGTCTGACCAACATGGTCTAGGATGGACTCTGAGGAAGAAGGGGCATTCAATCTGGGTGCTCGCATCATCGTTTAAAAACGGGCTATCATTAACCTCATTTAAACGAAAATCAAGCGTCCACAAGTCAAGGTTGACCGTTATTTGACCAAGGAGTAGATAAAATCACCCCAATCAAAAGTTTTCTGACAGCACAAAATGCCCAAAAATGCGAATCGGCGGGGCAATCAGTTCATTGTCCCCGATGAGTTGA
Organism: Myxococcota bacterium; assembly: GCA_036146655.1. Classification (GTDB taxonomy): domain Bacteria; phylum Myxococcota_A; class UBA796; order UBA796; family UBA796; genus JAYYJC01. The sequence continues at coordinate 884 of JAYYJC010000458.1, forward strand.
TAGGCAAGACTTGCTGTGGCCATACCCACTGGGGTAGGGGCTCTAATGCCCAGCCCTGCGGAAGGTAGGATTTGTCCGAGTTCAACTTGGTCGACTTTGTTCCAAACACGGCCTGAATCGACAAATGTCAAAATAGACCAATCTGGAAAAAGCGCATAACGGAGCTCAGTGGATGTTTGGAACATGGCATCGCCTCCCAATCTGGGTTCCATGAGTGTTCCGGTATAACCTGGGGCTTCCAAACGGCGTCTGCCCCATCCCCGCACAGATTGACCACCCCCCAAGAAGAATCGCAAGGATAAGCTGTCGAGGCTTTCACCGTGCCACCACATTTGTCCAGCGCCCGCCCGTTGAATAAAAGTCCATGGTCCTGATGAACGGAGCACCCGCATATCATTGTAAATCCGAGTATAGGGGATGTTTTCAATTTGGCCGTAGACTTGTGCTTCAAATCGCCATTGAAATCCCTGCCGCGGGGTTTCCGTGTTGTCGACCCAATCACCGGTCATTTGAAGACTTCCGTAGATTTGCTCTGTCTGCGTGTCGAGCTTTTGAGGGCCAAACCAGTCATTGAAAATGGCCTGTTGTGGGGCGGTCGCAAAAAATAAATCGTGTCCGTAACCCACGCCTCCGAACAGAACAAAAGGGGCCCGTGGTGACCATCGTAAACCGCCCTCTATGTGCGTTGACAGTTGCTGATATCCTATCTCTGCGCCCAATTCATTGGATGCTCTTGTAGACAGTGAGAGGCCTCGCATTGGAAAGATGGCCGTCCAGAATTCTCCTTGGTGTTTTGAATAGATCCCATGATCATTGAGTACAATGGACGGTGGCCATCGGAAAAATGGAAAGGTCCGATAGCCCAATTGATGTGTGCCCTTGACCGATGCATTTCGCTTTCCCACATGGCTTCTGGTCCACCGAAAACCGCCACCCAACTCATAAAGTGTGGTTTCTGAAGCAAAGACAGCGAAGGGCTCAAACTCCCATTTGTCTTGCTCAATCAACTCAAACCGAAGATCGATTTCAGGGGTGTCTGGCTGTGTGACAACAGATAGTCTCACAGCCGAATATGCAGGGGTGTTGGCCAATTGGTGAGACACCCGTTCAATCTGTTCTGGACGAAATCGACTGCCGGCCACAAGGGTGTCTTCTGCCATTTGACGGATTCGCTTTTCTGTGCGACCCTCCACGCCGACAATGTGGATTTGGCCCAGTGTGTTCTTCTGATGCGGTGTGATTTGATAGTGAATCCGTCCGACACCTCCGTCGAGCGGTTCAAACTCAAATGCGACCTCTGCGGCCGCAAAGCCCAACGACTTCACCTGGTATAAGAGGCTGTCTGCAACTGCATTCGCAGCTGCTTTGTTCCAATATTGTCCGTCAAGTAAGTCAAATAAGGGGCCTTGTGTTTCAGGCCAGCCAGTCAAGCGGGTGTCCGCTACGGTGTACCGTGCGCCGGCTTTGGCGGTATAGTCCACAATAGTACCGCCAGAGCGCTCGTGTATTCTGTGCGTCCAACTGATCTCCGCATCGAGCCATCCATTGTCCATAAACCACTGTTTGAGTCGCAAAGCATCTGACTCAATCAGTGCTTCGTCCAGCAATGGTTTGTCCGAGAAACGCCTGAATACTGGGAACCAATCCCACCATTCTGGTCTGGGATGGGTCAATACAGCTTTGGCATTGTGCTCCAGTTCAAATGGATGAAAGAAGTAAGACTTCTCACTGTGCAAGGGCGGCAACGCATCTGTCGAACCATAGATCCGCGCCGCAGCCAACCATGGCACATCTGGCTCGTGGACGCAGCCTAGCCCAATCAGCCAGAACCACATCATACTAGTTTCGGGTTTGGATGACGATTCCGTCTGGCACGGTCCCACCATTCAGTAGGTCAACTGTGCCAGTGGTGTTGTCATTCAACAGCAATTGGCGAGCAAAGGCGAGTGCGTAGCCATTGATGAGTCTAAACCCGTCTTCGTTGTTTAAATCAAGACAACCTCCCAATGCAAAAGCCTGATGGCATGCCCCTTCAATGTCGATCCAAATCATGGATGTTCCCTCTGAGATGTCCCACAGACGCTGAGGGTCATCTTCGTCTTTATCGCCTGACATAACCAGTGCAGGTATCTCTCGATTTTGAAAGGCGCCTTCTTCAAACCAACCAAAGTTTCCTGCGCCGGCCATCGGAATGATTCCAGCCACACGGCTGTCTCGAAATCCATTGGCAAAGGCCTGTATGTCTGTATCGTCGCACGGTGTGGCCCAATCTCCATTGAGGCATTGTGATTCCACTTGTTCCATGTTGATACTTGCGCCAGCCAAGGCCCAATTGTCATATCCGCCATAGCTGTGTCCACTTAAAATGACCGAATCAGATTGAATGGGGTGTACCCAGTTTGGAATGTTTGAAAGCGCATCGATGGCAGCGCTGTCGTCTCCCGGGCGATTGTATCGGACGGCAAAGTCAACATCGTCTGTGTAATCTGTGATGATATTGCCGAGGTGGTCTGGTGCAATAACCAGCCATCCGTGAGAGGCAAAGTGCCTGGCCAAAAATGCGGATGTACCGCCATAGCCGTAACTGCCGTGGGAGTATACCAAGACAGGATAACCATCCTCATGTATTGGAGGAATAGGCTCTGCATCGCCAAATGCGTTTTCATCCGGAAAACCGTAATAGGAGACATCTTCACCACTGCTGTCTTCTGTGGGGTACCAAAGGTTCATCGGTATGGTGCGATCGTCACCTGCAGGATTACCAAAGCGATGAGTCCATGTTTGGTATCCGACAGCATAGGGTCCACTTTCCCAGATGTCCCAGGCCAGCGCATCAATGGATTGAGTCGTTTCCGCACTGTCAGATTGCACTTTTGGTGTGCTGCAGGCCAGAACAAAAAAAATCATGCGGCTATATCCTTTGTGCTTATAATGCGATAAATTACTATAGCCTGTTGCTTCAAAAGGGATGGCATGGAATTTATTCACTCATTTTGGTCCACATCGCTTGAACTTGCCCCCTGGCTCTTTCTGGGTGCTTTTCTAAGTGCCTTGCTGCATGTCTTTTTGCCCAAAGATTTCATCTCACGCCAACTTCAAGGCAGCACGGGCATTTTTAGAGCGGTCTTTCTGGGCGTGCCGCTGCCGTTGTGTTCCTGTGGAGTCATTCCTGCCGGAATTGGCCTGAAAAAAGACGGTGCCTCTGACAGTTCTGCGGTGGCATTTTTAATCAGCACCCCTCAGACCGGAGTGGATTCTGTCCTAGTCAGTGCGGCCTTCTTAGGGTGGCCTTTTGCCATTTTCAAATTATTGAGCGCCACCCTGACTGGAATAGTTGGCGGTCATTGGGTCGAATATGCCACTGAGTCTCAACCTATGTCCGATCACATGTTATCTGCGGCTCCAAAAACAGACGAAGTACGCACTTGGATGACTGGCGTGGATCATGGCGTGCAACTTATTCGATCCATCTGGCTTTGGCTGTTGTTTGGAATTGTATTGAGTGCTGCACTTCAAAGTCTTATCCCAACTGAAACCTTTGCCTCTGTCAAAAGTCTGGGGCAATTTGGAGCAGCTTTGGCTGCGTTGGCCATTTCCACCCCGATTTATGTGTGTGCGACCGCATCTGTACCGATTGCTGCGGCTTTGGTTCAGGCAGGATTGCCTCTTGGGGCAGCGCTAGTCTTTTTGATGGCTGGTCCTGCAACCAATGTGGCCACAATCGGCGCCATACGAGGTGCCTTTGGCTCAAAAGTGTCGGTCATTTACTTGTTGACCGTGGTTTTGGGAAGCATCGGGCTTGGACTGGGGTTTGATGCTCTTTTTGGCCAGACCATTGTGGTAGAAGGCTTTATGAACCATTCGCATGGTGCGTGGTGGCAGACCCTAAGTGCAGTGCTTTTGATGATCTCTTTTGGTTACTTTGCCTATGAAGAGTGGGGACAGCGCACACACACTCACCGCACGGACGATACAACCATTGACATTGAAGGGCTGCACTGTGGGGGCTGCGTCAATAAACTTCAGCGTGCGCTTGATGGCGTTGAAGGCGTTCTTTCTTCCCATGTGAGTCTGAAACCTCAACGAGCCGTGGTTCATGGGAATGCATCCAAGCAAGCCATTCTATTGGCCATTGAATCCGTCGGGCTTGTGGGTAGGTTTCAAGACAATAATCCGATTCTGTCTTTTTCCGTGGAAGGCTTGAACTGCGGTGCATGTGTCTCAAAACTTAAAAAAAGTCTCGAGAACATCGAGGGTGCATATGGCGTAACGGTTACCCTTGATCCCCCAAAATTGTCTATCCAAGGTGTTTCAGAAGACGCCATCCAAATTGCAGTTGAACGGGTTGGATGTCGTATTTCTTCTGAGATCCGTTCATCAGTTTAGCTGAATAAAAAAAAATCATTTTCTCAAGTCTGAGACAGCCAAATCCGCTATGGACTCACATCAAAACACTTCTTGAGTTGTGATAACATGCTTGATTTAAATGCTGCGGCCATCTTTGTCCGCGTTGTCCATGAGAATGGTTTTACTGCAGCAGCGAAAACATTGGGGCTTCCGAAACAAACAGTGAGTCGAAAAGTTGCAGAGCTTGAAAGTGATCTTGGCGTGCGTTTGCTTGAGCGTTCAACTCGACGGGTTCGTTTGACCGCCCAGGGAGCAAAGTTCTTTTCATATGCCCAGCAAATCTCGTCTTTGGCCACAACGGCAGCGGAGGAAGTTCGTGCCACTCAAGAAGAGCCTGAAGGCGTGCTTCGGATAAGTTCACCGCCTTTGTTGGGTGACTTGTTTGTTCGTAAAATGATTCTTCAATACATGGCTCTCTATCCAAAAGTTCGCATTGAATCTCGATTTTATATTCCCCATCAGTCGAATGACCTTTTGTCAAACAACATCGACATTGACTTTAAAGTGGGAATATTGCCTGACTCATCAATGATAGCCAAACGGGTCTCACCGACATGGTCTTCTTTCTTCGCTTCTCCAGATTATTTGGAAAGATACGGTATCCCAGAAACACCGAGTGACATCCAAAATCACCGCTGCATTCACTTTGAAGGTCAAGAACCAAGCACCACTTGGTCTTTTCACTCCAAATCCAACATCATCGAAGTACCCATCGATCCAATTATCAGTACGACCAGTTTTTGGCTTGCAAAAGATGCCGCATCTGCAGGTCATGGGATTGCCCGACTTCCTTGGTTGCTGTGCTTTCAGGAATGCCGAGCGGGTCGACTGGTTCCGTTATTAAGTAAATACCAATCTCCATCAAGTGGTATTTATGCGGTGTATCCTTCTCGTAAGCTGCTCAGTATCCATATCCGTAAGTTTCTCGATTTAATTGATGAATACCGCAATGCCAATCCAATCATGAAACTCACCACAATACCCAGCATCGAAGAAATCGTTGATGCATATAAATACATCGAGGTTCACGACCCTCGGGTGAATGTCAATCCCTAGGGATTAAAAGCATTGATCATTGAACTGGCCTGGAGAACCAGAGTCTCCTTGGGGCAAATACCCAAATTGAGTGCACCAGTTGCTGGTGTCATCGTTGCCTGATATCGAAGCATCATCTGGGTCCACGCCAAGTGATTCTCCAAGTTCCGAAAATCCATTTTGGTACCGTACTCGATCCAGCATGATGCCTTCAGCGCTTCGGAGGAGAACCTCATCGGACCCATTGGACATTCCGAAGCCACCGCCCAATGTCCAATAATAAAAGGTGGCGTCACAATCGACACCGCCATTGTCCCAATAAGAATCGGATGCACAAATGACAAAAAGGCTGTCAGGACCCACGACTAAGGGTTGGCCATCAATGCTTTCAATGGTGTAGTTGTCAATGCCTTCATCTGCCAACCGAACGCCATCTAAGTTCAGCCAGAGTGCACTTTGATTCCAGATTTCGATCCATTCTCCAAAACTGTCTTCGGTATTTTCAGGATCGATCATCAGTTCATTAATGACCAAGTCACCAAGCTCTGGTTGATCTGGATTTGAGGAGTCGGAACCGGGTTCACCCGAAGGTTCGTTTGAGGGTTCTGTACTTGGCTCTGCGCTGGGTTCTCCGCTGGGTTCATTTGAAGGCTCAGTGCTGGGCTCATTCGAGGGTTCAGAACCAGGTTCTGTACTTGGCTCTCTGCTTGGTTCTCCGGTGGAGTTTGAGTTGTTTGAAGCGGCATCGTTGTCGTCGTCGCCATAGCCAAGCTTGAAGAAGCTGTTCTCCGAACAGCCTGTGATTCCCATCATCAAAATAAAGTAGAAACGCATCCTATTCCTTTTACTGGCTCAGTCTACCTCAATATTTGCTGTTTTGCATCATCAAAAACAAAAGTCTTACCCAAGCATGATGTGGCTGGGAAATGGCTTTGGAGACCAGCAAATACATGCGTTTGGGATGCACACGAGTGTGCTCTTTTGACAAAATAGGCGCATTGAATATGGAGACGACCCAATGTGGACTAGGGGGCAAACCATTTTGGCCATTCTTGCCAGACTTCGACATTGCCAAACCATGTCCCCAATGCGGTTTCGGCCTGCCAAACCAGCTGTCCATTGCGGTCAACTTCATGAAGCATTCCAGAACCTCCAAAGTTCACAAGGATGTGTCCATCTGGCAATGGAATGGCCTGGCCTAAAAATCCAGCTGAAATGGGACTTGAGTAAGCCCACACCTGGTCGAGGACTTGTGATTCGGCATCTACATCATAGATCACCGCTGTCCCAATGTCGTCCGAATGTGTAAAGAGCATCAACTGGTTGTCATCAAGCCACACTGGTCCATGTGGATAGTTGAAGACCGGCGTTTCAAAAGTAAAGAACCATTGCTGGGAATCAATCACCAGAAGTACTTCTCCAGAAGTGGCATCAATTTCAAAGATCTGATTGAGATTTGCAAATGCCACAAGGTAGCTGTTGCGCACTTCGGAAAAGTGCAGACTGTTGGCGTGTGACCAGTCTTTGTAGGATCCATAAAATCCAGAATTCCAATGTGGATTGATGCTCGGTTGTGCATGTTCCCACAGAGAGAAAAGCTCACGGCGCTCACCGTCTGCCGTGATTCTAACGATCCGGTCGCCCACCACCATTTCTTCGTTTTGGGTTTGCGGGTTGGTCCATGGGCGAATGTCGACTTCCAGTTGTGCAATGCTGCCGTCGGTATGCAAATGAAAGACATGATGACCGTAAGGGGTGTCGAGCACTTGGATTTCTGCGGCTTGAAAATCTTTTTGAATCAACTCACTGTCAGCCGTTTGGGCGTCCGAGCTTGCTGAGTTGTGCCAAATGGCTGTGTCGGTACTGTGAATGTCACTGACAATCCGATCCGGTTCCACGGCAGAATGCCACCGAAACCGTCCGGTGTTGTCCAGGACCCAAGTGGCCGCATCCTCTCCCATGGTGGTTCCAATGATGCCTTTCCAAGCTGAATGGCCCTGAACTTGGCTTTGAGCAATCCAAGGCAGCTCTGGTGGCAGTCCTCCGGTTTTGAATGTGGTGCTGCATTTTTCTGTAGAATCTTGATAGAGCTGGACTTCAATGTGCGATTGTGGTGGCAATCCGGCCAAACGCTGTTGTGTGCCGTCGACCATTAGATTGCGGCTTTCCCCTTCAAAGACAACCCGCATTAGGTCAATGTCTGCTTTCGACCACGAAATGACAGCGTCATGCGTATTTGCGGTCACCGAAGTGGTGCATTGGTTTGGCTCACCGCAGCCTAAGAGCAACAGTGAGATCACCGAATGCCTTCCGGGCCACCCAGGTGCCCTTGATCGTTTCTAGAACCGTCTGAGTCCGTCCAACTGTTGTAAAATGAGGCTCCCGTGCCCGGCAATGGACCGGCATTGATGGCCGGAGAAAGTTGCTGTAGGGACAGGTCGTCATTCCAAGGGATCGCATCATTGCTAAAGCTGGAAAACAATGGGTCTTGGTTGGTATTGAAGCCCACATCTGCGCCGCTTGGAATGACAAAGCAATCGCTTTGCTGCGTGACATTGGAGAAAGGCTCAAAGCAACTGTTAAATGCCACTTGCGCATTGCTTTCATCGGAGATGAAGACGGAAGACATGGCATCGGCGTAAGCCGTGATGTTCCCCCAAAACCAAACGCCCTCACTCGAGGTTTCTGGACTTGAATACAAATCTCCGCCCTCTTCAATGGCCACATTGTCCACAAAGGTGTTGTTGGCAATCATGGTGCTGCTGTCAGAGCCTAAGACGGCAATGGCACCCCCATTTTCTCCCACAGCATTGCTGTGAAAAATCCCATTTCGGATGACGACAGGTTGATTTGTGTCTCTGATGATGATTCCACCACCGGAATATGCGGCCTGATTCTCGATAAAGTCGCCTCGTGTCATGCTCAGCCGAGATCCACTGTACAGTCCGATTGCGCCGCCTTCGCCACTGGCACTATTGTTGGAAAATGTGGTGTTGGTAATGGTATAAAAGCTTTGTATGGACTCTATTCCGGCCCCTTGTGTGGCATTGTTGTGCGACAGAGTGCTGTCTGATATGCTCACAAAAGATCGCTCCGTGTAGATGGCGCCACCGCCACCGCCAGCGTCATTGTAGGACAGGTCACTGTTGATGATTTCGAGAGTACTGTAATCTTCAACGGCAATAGCCCCACCACTCAGTCCACTGCTGTTGCTGAGTAAGATGGAGTTGAGGACTCGCACGGTCGCTTGATCGGCATAGATCGCCCCGCCATATCCACCGCCTGACCCTTCAAAGAGGGTGAGGCCATCAAGAACCAGTTCTGAATTTGAATAGATGGCAAAAATCGCCAAATCAGGCCCTTCAGGTGTCAGGACCACCTCATCGGCGTATCTTGATGCGCCTGATATGCGAAGTAGACCACCATTCCAGCCGGCTGAAACGGTGTGTGAACCCGGTTTTACCATGACCGTTCTGCAGATTGTGTCGAGGTTTTGAATGGCGGAATCGATGTTGTTGAATGGGCGGCTTGGGCTACCGTCTCCGCCATCTGCAGCAGCTGAATCAAACACCACAGGATAGGCTGTGGCCAATCGATCGTTGCAATCTCCACCAGAGGGGCATGCCGAATGGCCATCCCCATCTTCGTCGAGGTCATCAACCACTCCTGAGCAGCTGTTGTCTATGTAGTCACAGACTTCTTCGTTGCCCCACCATCGATCCGGATTGTTGTCATCGCAATCGCCATCACATGCCGTTTGACCGTCCCCATCGAGGTCTTCGAGGTCAGGAATATAGCCATCGCAGTCATTGTCGAGGTCATCACAGATTTCAGGAGCATTCGGATAAACATCGGCATCATAATCATCACAATCGCCATCACATGCTGCCCACCCATCACTGTCGATATCTTCTTCGTCCTCTGGTAGGATGCCGTCGCAATTTGAGTCTTTACCGTCGCACACCTCTTCGGCATTCGGAAAAATACTGGCGTTGTTGTCGTTGCAGTCGCCGTCAGCAGGCGAGAAGCCGTCCCCATCTTCGTCTAGGATTGAGGGGGAACCTTGTCCGAGGGCTTCGACATACAGTATTGGTGTTTCGGTCATGTCGGTTCGAATTTGCACCCGAGCGATGCTGGGCTCTTCATCGACAGGCTCGAATCGGACAGTCACCGTTAGGTAGTCACCACTGGGCAGTTCATTGATTTCTTCACGGTCAACGGTCCAGACGGTTTCTGAGGCGTCAATAATTCCAATGGAGAGGATCTGCATGCTGTCACTGCCCAGATTCTGGAAGCTGAAGGCCTGTTCCTGCCAGGTGTCGATGGGAATGGTGCCATAGTCAAGCATTTCAGAAGACAGCGAGTAAGCCTCAACCACTTCTTCTTTCTCTTGGACGCACGCAAGGAGTCCAATTAAAACGAGCATTCGAATGTCCTCATTTGATAAATCGATTACTTTGTTCCTTAGCATACCCAAGGTAAATTCGCATGAAAGACTGGATTGAAAAGCTTCAACAAGCACTTCGATCAGAATGGTCCCATGCGCGCCAAGAACATGCGCAACTGCGTCAGCTATCGCAGTCAGAACAGCAGGCCCTCGGGCTTGTGTGGCCCATCTTGCGTCTAACCGAGTCAAGCCCACTGTATGGTCAGCAGACCGAGTTGTGGTTGAGGACATTGGGGCCTGAGCTTCACGGTGGCCTTCAATCAGGGGACTTGGTTCGCATTGCCCCAAGCATTCATTCAGAGGGTATTCCAGCAACGGTTGCCAATGTCGAGACACGGACGGCCACTTTGGTGACCAAGGCGGATGAATTGCCCCCCTGGTTGGGGCAGAGTGATCTGGTGGTCAGTCTTGATTTTGACAGCCGCACTTATCGAAACTTTCTTGACGGCTTAGAAAAGTGTTCAGAAGACCCGACAAATCCGTTGATGGAAGCGCTGATGGCTGGCACAGACTCTGCCAATGATTCTCCTGAACGGCCAGGCCTCTATGCATTTGAAGCGCTGGATGACTCTCAAGCCGCTGCTGCTCGGCGGGCAATGCGGGCGCAGCACCTTGCCCTTATCCATGGACCGCCTGGGACAGGAAAGACTCACACGATTTGTGCCATCCTCTCTGAATTGTGCCTTGAAAAAGGACGGCCTCTGGGGCTTGCGGACTCCAATGCGGCAGTGGATCACCTGACGAGGTCACTTATCGCCCGAGGTCTTGATCCGCTTCGGCTCGGGTCTCGATATCGAATTGCGCCTGATGTATTCCAATATTCACTGCATGGCCGAATGGCCCAGCATCCCAACCAAGCGGTCTTGGTGCAGCTCGAAAAAGAAATTCGTCGAAGCAAAGGGAGAGAAAAGGGGCAATTGGTACGGGAAAGCCGGCGGATTAGGCGAGAAATACGAATGGAGATCATTCAGAATGCCCCGCTGCTGACTTGTACCTTGGGCTCATTTGGTCGCTTTGTGGGGGACTTGGATGACCTTCATACCGCAGTGGTCGATGAGGCCACGCAAGCCATTGAGCCTGCGATTTGGTCGGTGGTGCCGCATTTAAAGCGTCTTGTGATTGTGGGAGACCCACAACAGTTGGGGCCGGTGGTGACGCAGCCGGGGAATCTGCTTGAGCGCTCCCTTATGAATCGACTCATTGACCGAGGCATGGAAGCCCCCATGCTCTCTGTCCAGCGCCGAATGAGCGATGCCATTATGGCGTTGGTGAAGGACCGGTATGGTCCGGACTACCGAGCCCACGAGTCGGTGTCCATGCAGCACTTTGAGCTTCAGGGTTTACTGGAGTCCGCTCAGGTGCTGTGGATCGACACTGCCGGTTACGGTGCGGAAGAAGCCAAAGACTCCGTGAGTCACTCTCTCTACAACCACTGTGAGGTGAGGCTGGTTGAACAGGTGGTGAAATCCTTGTTTGAACAGGGCATTCCAGAAGCTGATATTGGTGTGATTGCGCCCTATTCTGCCCAAGTGAGTCGGATTGCAGCGGCCATCCCTGAAGTCGAGGTGGCTACGGTCAATGCCTATCAAGGTCGAGAAAAGCCCGTCATCGTGTGTTCTTTTGTGCGATCCAATTTGGATGGTGATTTGGGCTTTGTCAAAGATGTGCGTCGATTAACCGTGGCCGCCAGCCGTGCCCAGTCGCTCTGGATTGGGGTGGGGGACTCTGCGACATTGGCCTATGATTCATCCTTTTCTGCGCTTTTTGAGGTCATCCAATCGGTGGGCATTTGGCAAACGGTCTGGGAATGGCTATTCGATGAAGAGGATTAAGCCGGAGGTAGCCATGGTCCGTGTGTGTTTTGTGTGTTTGGGTAACATTTGCCGCTCTCCCACAGGAGAGGGAATCATGCTGTCATTGGTTCGGTCCGCTGGGCTGGAGAATGCCATCAAAGTGGATTCCGCTGGGACGAGTGCCTTTCATGTGGGAGAGCGTGCAGACCGTCGGTCACGGGCGGCTGCTGAAGTTCACGGCGTGGACTTACCCTCTCGGGCCCGTCAGTTCGTGGCGGCCGATTTTGAACGGTTTGACTACATTATTGCGATGGACACCAGCAACAAACGCAACATATTGGCCCTCAGCCCAACAAGCACCGACCATCAAAAGGTCAGTCTGCTCTGCGATTTTGACCCTCAATCGAAGAAGGGGTCAAGTGTTCCAGACCCGTACTATGGCGGAGAGTCTGGCTTTGAGCATGTCTTTCAGCTCTGCATGCGGGGCTGTGAAGGCTTGCTTGCGCACATCCGTGAGCAGCATGGGTTCAATCACTGACGAGCGATAAAAATTGGATTATTTCTTTTTGGCTTTGGCCGATCGGGCATTGTAGTTGGCGCGCGCATTTCGATTAGAGCAATCTCGAGAACAATACTTGCTGCGCTTTCCGGCAATGTTGCGGCCACCGTCGGGTCCTTTGTTGCATTTGATCCACGCACAATATCGAATGGGCTGGTCGCTAGGTGCTGATGCTTTGGTCGCCTTTGTGGCGGAGACAGATGGCGAGGCAGGTTTGATGTTCATTTTAGGCTTCTGAGGGGCTCTGCTTTTGACTTTGGTTTTAGCAGATGCAATCGCCCTTTTGGGTCTGGGAGGGGCTGCAATTTCGTCACTGAGCGGTGGACGAACCGAGGTACACCCTGCAAACCAGCAAGCAGGCACACTTGCAGGGAAACGAGCAGAGGGGAGATGCCGAGGGCAAATCCAAAATTGAGCATTTTTCCAGTAAGGTTTTTTCATATCGCTTCTGTTGACAATGGGGTAAGGTGATCAGGAATAGGATACTATAGGTTCTCAGTTAAACTTGCAAACGGATATCTTAAATTGAGACATGCATATGTTTTTTTTGCTATTCGCATCATCTTTTCTCGTGTCATGTCACATTAAACTTGACTTAGAATCTCAATCCACTTCTCCCTGTTGGAGCGGAGATAATGCGGGTCCCGTGGACCACACACTCGAACTGGATGACAGCTGTCAGCGCTGGGAAATCAAGGTGGGCGAGCACGCTTACATCAATGTGCATGTTGAGTCAGAAAACACGCAATGTCAATCTAAGTTGGCAGCGCATCTGACCATTCCCTACGACCCCACATACAGCAATTTGGGTGGTGACGGGCCGAAGTGGACCTATGATATTTTAGCCGTGGTCGAGGGAGAAGGGCAAGCCGTGATTGAGTGTCAGGACGGAACCGTTTGGGAAGGCTATTTCATTGTCACTGAAACCAGCCGATAATTGAAAGTGCGTATGGGAGAAAGTATGAATGGTGGAGAGATTGTCGCATCGGTGTTGAAAGCACAAGGGGTTCAGTATCTTTTTACGCTGTGTGGGGGACACATTTCTCCAATTTTTGTGGCCGCAGACCGTCAGGGAATACGAGTCATCGATGTGCGTGACGAAGCCAATGCGGCCTTTTGTGCAGATGCCATTGGGCGGTTGACTGGTGTGCCTGGCGTGGTGGCAGTCACTGCCGGTCCAGGGGTCACCAACACCATCACAGCGGTTAAAAATGCTCAGTTGGCCCAAGCGCCTTTGGTGGTACTCGGTGGGGCCACTGCCACCATGCTTCGGGGTCGGGGGTCGCTTCAAGACATTGACCAGATGGCACTCATTCGACCGCATGTGAAGTGGGCTGCCCGATTGGATCGAGTGGCTGAAATTGTTCCAGCCCTCGAACGGGCTTTTTTGATTGCCCAATCGAATGTGCCTGGCCCCGTGTTTGTAGAATTGGCCGTCGATCTGCTCTATGATGCGCAAACCGTACGAAGCTGGTATGCAAAATCCATCGACAAGCCCAATCCCACTCTTTTAGAGCGGATACAAGCCACCTACATCCGGTATCACCTCAACCGATTGTTTTCTGGCGCCCCACATACCCTGTCTGAGCGCATTGATGGGAAGATGCCTCACGCATCCATGGCACAGTTGAAGAAAGCCCGCAGTTGGCTCAGTCAGGCGAAGCGTCCGGTGATGGTGCTGGGGTCTCAGGTCATGTTGCAGCCCAATCGGGTGAACCAATTGGTTCAGGCGGTTGAGGCAATGGGGATTCCTGTCTTTTTGTCGGGCATGGCCCGTGGGTTACTGGGGGCAAATCATCCGATTCAATTCCGCCACAAGCGCAGCCTTGCCCTCAAAGAAGCCGATGTGGTGGTTTTGGCAGGGGTACCCTGTGATTTTCGATTGGGGTATGGGGCACCGCTCCGTCGAGCCAAAGTGATTGGCATCAATCGAGACAGCCATGACCTCAATCACAATCGGACGCCCAATCTGGGCATTCTGGCTGACCCCCATGATGTTATTGTTCGCTTGGCAAAAGACTGGTCTTCTAGCCCACTCAGCCAATGGATACAGACTCTGCGTCAGCGCAACGATGCCCGTGAACAAGAAATTCGAAGTCAGGCCGATGAGACCGTCGACGGCATCAATCCCTTGGCCTTGTGCATTGAGCTCGACACGCATTTGTCCGATGACAGTATTCTGGTGGGAGACGGGGGTGATTTTGTGGCGACAGCATCTTACATCGTGCAGCCCAGACGGCCGCTTTCTTGGTTGGATCCCGGTGTTTTTGGAACGCTTGGGGTGGGTGCCGGGTTTGCCATGGGGGCCAAGCTCCACCGTCCAGATGCCGATGTCTGGTTGCTCTATGGCGATGGCGCTGCCGGATTTTCGATTATGGAGTTTGACAGTTGCGTGCGTCAGGGCATTCCCATTATTGCCGTGGTCGGAAACGATGCTGGCTGGACCCAAATTGCCCGCGATCAAACCGAGATATTGGGCTCGGACACTGCCACAGTACTAACTCACATGGATTACCACACAGTGGCTGAGGGCTGTGGTGCAGTGGGCCTTCTTTTAGATGACATCGCCAAGGCACCCGAAATTTTCGAGCGAGCCCTATCCGAAAGCCGTGCCGGACGGCCCGTCTTGATCAATGCCATCATTGGCAAAAGTGATTTCCGAAAAGGCAGCATCTCGATGTAGCCATGAAGATTGCGGTCTGTACTTCGTCTCACGGTTTTGGCCACACGGCCCGTCAGCTTGGGTTGATTGAGCGGCTGGTCTCTCGGCATCAGGTGACTCTCTTCACCCATGCCCCTGCCATGGCTGCGGTGCCGCAGTCGGTCGAAGTACGGCGGGTCAAATGGGATGTGGGGCTGGTGCAGCACGACAGTTTTGGCGTTGATGTGGTGGCCACTCTGAATTGGCTTGAGCAGAATGTGGGCGAACCATTCATCGAACACATTGCGAGTCAATTGGCTGATTTTGACCTCTGCATTGTGGACATCAATCCAATGGTGATGGCCGCCTGTGGGCAGAAGGGCATACCGGTGGTTGCCGTCGGAAACTTCAGCTGGTCGTGGATTTACAGTCACTTTCCACCCCTGGAACAGTGGGCTGCTCGCTTTCAGTTGTGGGAAGCGCAGTGTGATGCCATTGACATTTCAGCTGGTCTGGGTCCAGGGCTATCGGGTTTTAAGTCCATTGCATATGCAGGGCTTTTGGTGCGAGAGGGAACAACGGTCAAACCCATTCCCAAAAGCGTCTTGCTGAGTTTTGGCGGCTTTGGATTGCGGTCTCCAGAATTGCTGATGCCCAAGGGATTGGGGCTTCATTTTATGGCGGGAACCGCCACTGCAAGTCATCCACGGTTGCACGGCTATCCTGATCGACCCTATGAATCGCTGATTGCGGCTGCCAGTGTCATTGTGACCAAAGCAGGCTATGGAATTGTGACGGAAGCGGTCCAGCATGGGGTGCCGTTGGTCTGTCTCAGCCGCTCCGATTTTCCGGAGGCGCCATACTTGGAATCATGGATTCGACAGAGGGGCGATGTGGTTCTGGATGTCTCGATCGATGCGCCTGAATTTTCGGATGCATACCATGCGGCGCTTTTGGCGTCTCTAAAACATCGGCGACCGAACTTAGCGACACAGACGGGTGCCGATGACATCTGTCAAATCCTAGGGCTCTAAAAGCAAAACAGCCCGCCAAAGCGGACTGAGATTTCTAGTCTTTTTGTTTAAGATTACGGACAGGTGTCGTTGTCAGCACCTGGGGTACCGAAGTCGCCGTCACCAAATGTACTGATTGAGTC
>JAYYJC010000459.1:0-10622 GCA_036146655.1 Myxococcota bacterium
AAATGGTAAAGAATGTGCTGATTGTGCCTGAAGGAGCCAAAGGGGGGTTCCGACTCAAACAAGACATTGCAAGCTACAAAGAGCGTCGAGTCAAAGCGGATGATCGATACAAGATTCTCATCCGTGGCCTTCTTGATGTGACTGACAAAACGGTCAGTGGCAACATTGTCCACCCCCCGAGAGTCGTCCGTCATGATGAACCCGATCCCTATCTTGTGGTTGCAGCAGATAAAGGGACTGCCCACTTATCCGATACAGCCAACGGACTATCCCAAGCATATGGATTTTGGCTGGGAGATGCTTTTGCATCGGGGGGCTCAAATGGATACGACCACAAAAAGGTTGGAATTACAGCCCGTGGAGGTTGGGTTACCACTCGACGGCACTTTGAAGAATTGGGCCTTAATCCAGAAGTTGATGAATTTACTGCGGTGGGAATCGGCGACCCTGCAGGTGATGTATTTGGCAATGGTGTGGTTTATTTAAACCAGAAGAGCATGCCCAACAATAAAATGAAGTTGCTTGGCGCATTTAATCACCTGCACATTTTTTTAGATCCAGACCCTGATGCAGAAACTTCTTACTCAGAAAGACGACGGTTATTTGAAAAAGTCTCTGGTTGGGACCAGTATGACACCAGCAAGATTTCGAGTGGTGGTGGTGTTTTTGAGCGCAGTGCGAAGTCCATTCCACTGTCACCAGAAGTACAAGAAATGCTCGGCGTACTGAAGGACGAACTGCCCCCTGAAGTGGTGATCCGCTTGCTCCTTCGACTAAATGTTGATCTCCTTTGGAACGGCGGGATTGGTACCTATGTGAAAGCGTCTTCCGAAACCCATCTTGATGCCGGCGACCCCAGCAATGATCAACTGCGAATTAATGCAGGCGAACTGCGTGCTCGGATCCTAGGAGAAGGCGGAAATCTGGGCTTTACACAAAATGGTCGAATTGAGTATGCATTGGTAGGAGGAAGGCTAAACACAGATGCCATTGACAATTCTGGTGGAGTGGACATGTCTGACCATGAAGTCAATCTCAAAATTTTGCTTAATCCACTGGTTCAACAAGGAAGCCTAAGCCTCGAAGATCGAAACAGCCTCTTAGAAAGCATGACGGAAGAGGTTGCCCAAGATGTACTGCACAACAATGACATTCATGGCCGACAAATATCGCTAGACAAACTTCGTTCTGAACAAGACGCCCTATGGTTTTCATCGGCCATACAGTGGGTTTGCAATCAATCTCAGGTAACCCGTGCCTTCTTGCGGTTACCCACAGACGAAGAACTTGCCCTTCGTCAACAAAGTGGACAAGGCTTAACAAGACCTGAGTTGGCCGTTCTGTCAGCGCATGTCAAAATGCACATCTTTAAACAACTCAATGCAGCTGACCCAGCACAAATCCCAGATTTCAACAGTCGAGTTCTCCAATACTTCCCCAATAAAGTTCAAGAGCAGTTTAAAGCCGAGATTGATACACATATGCTGCACCAGTCCATCGGTATGACCGTTTTGCTCAACCAGATTGTCGGAGAAGCAGGAGCATGGCTTTTCCCAAGCCTAATGGACATTACAGATGCAAATGCGCCAGACATTATAAAGTGCTGGTTAATTGCGTTGGATACAATTGGTGCTCAACCACTGATGGAAGAGATTAAAAAACATTGTCAGGACATCAATACGCAATACACAGCTTGGGTATACATGACGAAGCCATTGTACAGTTTGCTGACCTCATGGCTGTTTACAGGCACCATTCCATCTGATGACTTGCAAAAACGCATGCGTACCATACTGGAGCGAATCCCTGCTTTGTATGGAAGCACTCAGAAAGAACAGCATGCGCGTTTTTGTGATGAACTTCAGCAAAAGGACATTCCAAATCACCTCGCTTCCCGCATTGCTGTGCTGAGAGACATCCAAGCAGCATTTGAAATTGCCCAATGCATGTCAGATACAGACACGGTTGACTCAGCGATTGTAACTTACTTCTCCATTGGCGAGTCTGCACTCATCCTTCCCATTATTCGTCGCCTTGAAACACGTCGGGCATCCGGAGAATGGGATCCAGCAGCCCATTCCATTTTAAGAAGCCGATTTTATCACCTTCAAACGCAGCTATATGCGGCCATTGATCTTGGTCCGGAAGCCACACTTGGGATAGACCGTGTGGCGCTTCGTCTCAGTCGAAATCACTTAAAAGGGTTACGGGCTGAAATGGAAAATATTTTAGGAGAGTCAACTGATCTTGCTTCATTTGTTGTCGCCAATGCTCGCGCTCAAGGTCAGATAAGGCGTCAATTTTCAGCTGCAAACAAACGGTTTGGAACAGGGGTTGGTTAGATGCTGACCTTGATTCGTCATGGCGAATCAATGGCCAATGCCACAGGCACATTAAGCGGCTGGCAGAATGTATCACTCACTCTGAAGGGGCGCTCGCAAGCCAAAGCTGCTGGACGGCAATTGCAGGGACTGTCATGCAGTGAAGTGTGGTGCAGTGATTTAATTCGTGCAAGAGAAACCGCTGAGATAGCAATGAACATCTGGAAAGCAGACCGAACACCCATGCCACCAATATATGTCAGAGCTGCACTGAGAGAAAGATGTATGGGCGAACTACAAGGATTGTCAAAATCAATGCTACGCAGGCACAATCGGTTGGATGTATTAAAAACATGGTCAAAAGCTCCCAAACTTGGGGAAAGTTTTCAACAACTTTCGCAGCGTGTGTTCCCTTGCCTTGAGCAAATTCCAAGCGCAAGCTTTGTCTTTGCACATGGCGGAGTCATCCGGATGATCCTTGGGGTCAGTCAATCTGTCCCACCTGAAGAGTGGATGTATTGGAAAATCCCAAATGCAACACCAATTGCTGTAAAAATTCCGGAAGAAGGATGGAAAAATCGGGTTATGCAATTGATGTTGTAGAATTTCTCCTCAGATTACACTTTCAACAAAATGAGGAGGAGTTAATCGACAACATCTCAAAAAAAATAAAAAATATATTGACATGTCAATATAAAATGTGTGACAATAATGTTGCATACTCAACCCTATCATGGAGTTTCGCATGAAAAAAATCATTAGCTTGTCTGCACTTGCACTTGCAGCACTTATTCCTTCTCAAGCTGAAGCAGCTTGGGGTTTTACCGCCCACCAAGGCGTCACAATGTCAGGAACCCAACAAATTGCGGCACCGACCGAGTTTGTTCCTAGCGTAGACTTTAAGGCTGGGAAAATCCTCATCCAAGTCGATGCACTTGAAACCATCGCTTCTTTGACACGCGCCGAAGAAACCCATTTCGGTTTCAATGGATACTTTGGTGTAGGAAAAGGTGAAATCAAAGATCACATCGACGGAGTTCTCCAAATTGGTGCTTCTGTCGATTATGGAAGCTACAACCCAACTGAAGAGATCGAAAATGATGAGTACTCAAACCTACATGTACTCGGTCAAATTAGAATGGGTGCACAAACCTACGGAAAATCAAGCAAGTACGGTTTTGGCATCTATGTCGTTCCTGGAATTGGCTTTGCAAGTGTTCCTGCTTTAGAGCAAGACGTGGAAGCAGAAGGCATCGAAAAGCAAACTGAGATTGCCATTGGCTCAGGTATACAGATTTCTGTTTGGAAAAAATAAACCACTCGGAAAATACCAATTTAGCGGCACAGCAATTGCTGTGCCGCTTGCATTTTTCTCTTTTTCGGATAGGCGTGAGGCATGACCCCCATTTCACTGATTCTGGCCAGTGGCTCTCCAAGACGCCGTTCTCTCCTTCGAACTTGTGGTATCCCCATTGCTGAGGTCGTACCCTCAAATATACCCGAAGAAAGACAACAAGATGAAAGCCCAACTCAGTATACAATACGGTTGTCTAGGGAAAAGGCAACAGCCCAACGGCATCGAAACGCCTATGTCCTCGCAGCAGATACCATTGTCTGCTTGAATGAATTGGTCCTTGAAAAGCCTCAAAATGACATAGATGCATCGCGGATGTTGGAGACCCTTTCTGGGCGCTGGCATACCGTTGTCACCGCTTGGGCAATTGCGCATCATCCGCAGAACCTGTCCGAAGCTCCTTCCATTTTAGATAACGGATATACAGCTTCAAAAGTCAAGTTTCGCCAACTCCAAACTGCTGAGATACAAAGTTATATCCAGACTGGTGAAGGCAAAGACAAAGCTGGTTCTTATGGGATACAAGGTCTTGGGGCGGCACTGGTAGAGTCAATACAAGGCGATTACAGCAACATCGTCGGGCTCCCGATGCGAGATGTCATCCACGCACTCAAAAAAATTGGTATCCAGCCCACCATGGAGACGAAGTGAGTATCGCAGTACAACTCGAGCAAATCAATACACGCATCAATGTGGCAGCAAAAGCCGCTGGCCGTGACTCAAGTGAGATAAAACTGTTGGCTGCATCAAAATACACGGACAGCAGTGGTATTGAAGAAAGCATACTGGCTGGTCAAATGTTGTTTGGGGAAAACAGAGCTCAAGCCCTCAGGGACAAACATCAAGCCATTGCAATGAAATACCCCACAGTTGACTGGCACTTTATTGGACACCTTCAAAAAAACAAAATCAAGTACATCTGTGGTCGAGCCAAACTCATACATACGATTGATAGTCCTGAGTTGGCACATGCGTGTCATGATCACATTCATCGAACAGAAAAAGAACCGATTGGCGTTCTTGTTCAAGTCAAACTTGGAGAAGAAGACACCAAAACTGGCTGCGCCAAAGACAATGTCATGTATTTATGCGATACGATCATGTCTCTTCCAAATCTCCGTTTAGAGGGCTTAATGAATATTGCGCCACTCTATGGCGAACCTGAACAATGGTTTACAGAAATGGCAGAGATGGCACACAAGGGCCGTCAAAATGGCTTTCCGCTTCACACACTTTCAATGGGGATGAGCAGTGATATGGAAGTGGCCATTGCATGTGGAGCAACCATCATCCGTGTGGGCTCATTGATTTATCGCCCTCAAAAATAGAGTGTTCGAGAGCGCTCAAGTCAATTACATATTTATCTCCACTTCATATTGGGAGTTCAAATGTCTCTACAGCTACTGGATCAAGGCCTCACCCAAGAAATAGCCTCTTTAAGTCAAGAAGGTCGCACCAAGGCCCCCGAACGGGTCATTGTGGATTATCTACCTGGTCGTCCCCCCTTCGGACCTCGCTATAAACTGGATGGATCCAGCCTCGAATATATTCGGATGAACTCCAACTCTTACCTCTCACTCTCGCATCATCCCGATGTCCTAAAAGCTGCTGATGAGTCTTCACACAAGTTTGGGGCGGGTCCAGGGGCTGTTCGTTTTATTGATGGAACCTTCTCAGCGCATATCGAACTTGAAGAACGGATTGCGGCTTTCTGTGATCGTCCGGCTGCAAAAATTTTTAATTCTGCTTACACCACCAATCTTGGTCTGGCGCTCGCCATTCAAAATAAAAAAACCTATTGGATTGGGGATCAACTGAATCACAATTGCATCATCCGGGCAATGAGAATTGCCAATGTCCCCAGACATCACAAGGCAATCTTTCCACACAACGACATGGCGGCACTTAAATCTGCAATCGAAAATGTGCCAGATGAGATTGAGCGTGTTGTGGTGATTTTCGACGGGGTCTTTTCAATGCGTGGAGACCATGCGCCGATCGCAGAAATCAATGCCATACTTGAACCACACCGCAACCGTTTCAAAGAGGGTCTTGTCACTGTGGTAGATGACAGTCACGGGATTGGCGCCTACGGCACCACAGGGCGTGGGACCGAAGAGATATGCAATGCCAAAGTCGATATTGTTGTGGGAACATTCGGAAAAGCATTTGGCGTTAATGGGGGGTTTGTGGCCGCCAGCGAAGCTGTGATCGAAGCCGTTCGTCAAAAAGCAGACACATATATTTATACCAATCCTCTGAGTGTTGCCGACTGTGCAGCGGCCAAACTGGCGGTTGACATCACCGATTCACCTGAAGGTGTCGACCGCTTGGCCCATGTTCAGGCTCGAATTGCTCAGTTCAGAGCTGGTCTGGATGCACTCGGAATGGAAACCATTCCAGGTAAACACCCTGTCGTACCCCTAATGGTACGAGACACTGACAAAACAAAGCGCATGGTTGATGCCTTTAGTGCGAATGGGGTACTGGTTGTTGGTCTCAACTTTCCTGTGGTTCCAGAGGGGGACCAAAGCATACGGTTCCAAATCAATGCTGCTCATACTGAAGCCGACATTGAGCATGTCTTGGCCATTCTCAAAGAGATTGGCTAACTCAACCGATTATTCCCACCCTTGATAGCCCGCAGGTGGGCCGTAAAACTGCTCTCCTGGGCACGCCTTGAGCGTGGCTTTGGTGTTGTTGAAGTTTTGATGTGCCAGATTGACGGATGGATAGTAGGTTCCAGTCAGATTGGTGAAAATTCCCGATGAAGTGTGGGGCAATGATACTGACGGCGGGTGCATCTGTCAGCGTCACCACGATCGAAATCTCATCTGATGCCCCACCATTGTTGGGATCACTCACATTGACAATCACCCGAGTGGCTTCAGGACCAAAGGCAATGTCACAAAATGAACTGCCATCGGCCTCTGCCAACGCCGAATCACAAACCACTTCATCATCGACATACCAAGTCACCATTAGTGTCTCACCGAGATCGTCGTCGTCGGTTGCCTGCGCTCTAAATTGGGAAGACACTCCTTCTAAGAACTCACTTCCATCTTCATGAGAAGTAATCACAATGCTGGGGATTTTATTTGAGATCTTTTCAACGGTGGCGTCTGAAACGCTTCCTCTATTTTGGACTCAACCGATAGACATGACCATTTAAGTCTGCCACCAAGATTTCACCCACTTCATCTTCACCAAATGAACTTATCCGTGTGTTGGATTGGACGAGCACAGTGGTTTGCCATCCCTCAGAACCCCGCCAAAGGCCCCAAATGTTGCCCGAGCAGTAGTCCCCAAAAAGCATCACACCTGAAAGTTGGGGAATCGACTTTCCTTGATAAATCGGACCAGCGATGACAGCGCAATTGCCCTCGTTGTGTGGATAGCTGTGCACAGGCAGTTCAAATGTCTCAGTCGAACACCCTTCTGGCTCTGGATAACATTGACTACCCTCCATGATTGGCCATCCAAAATTAGGAACGGATGACCTCGAAAATCGACGAATTGAGATCTCTTCCATGTGGGACTCACCCACATCTCCAATGTAGACATCGTTTGTTTTGGGATGAAAATAAAAGCGCCATGGATTGCGAAATCCCATAGCCCAAATCTCACCTCTCTTCGTGGTTTCATCAGCCCAAGGGTTGTCTGCTGGGACCTGATACCCCTTTTGACCACGAACATCCAATCGCAAAATACTTCCAAGCACGCTGGATGGATTCTGTCCATTCCCAAAATTATCACCCCGACCACCGCCATCCCCTAAACCCACATAAAGCATGCCATCTGGACCAAAGCTAACCATACCCCCATTGTGATTGGTGTCTGGTTGCTCAACCTCAAGCAAGATCTCTTCTCGGTTGGGATTTACCCGAGCGTCTTGGGCACTTTCCAATGTATACCGTGCCAGAATGGCTTTTCGCTCCCTCCCCTTTGGGCGGACTTTTGGCCGTAGCATGTAATAAACATACAGTCTTGGATTGCGTTCAAAATCTGGTTCGAAATCGAGTCCGAGCAAACCCTCTTCCAAATCTCCGTTGTCCACTTTGTTTAATAGGTTGAGATAGGGCTCTGGGGATACGGTTCCGTCGGGTTGAATCACTTGAATCTTACCCATTTTTTCAAGTACAAAGATACGTCCCGACTTGTCTGGTGCGTGTGTAAGCAACACGGGATTGTCGAATCGGCCACTTCCAATTCGATTGAGTTTAAGTTGAACGGACTTGGAGTCAAAGTCAAGCCGTTCCGAGAGTTCAGATTGACAGCCAGACAACAAAGCCAGCACATTCAGTACATAGAAAATCACCGATTAATTGGTGACCCATCACAATTGACAGATGTGTTGATGTTTATGTTAATTGAAAATAATCCCTGATCCAGTCCCACTGGCGCATCTACACCGATGATGTAAATCTCACCTTGCACAACATCCACTTCTGTATAGGCTGCGTGAGCAGTTCCATAGAGATTTGCAATCATCGGGAAATCATTGTTGCATGCCAACTCACTTCCACCACACCCCGCTGTGACCATCATCGAGACATCAACCTGATCAGAAACCGATGAAATCTGTGCACATCCTGTCTGAGGAGACTCATAATCGTACGACAAATCAGGGCCACCTGAATGGCTGTAGCATGACCCTTGAAGATCATCACTGGCCCCATTCAAAGATGCAGTTAAGACCGAATCTCCTTGAGGGGGTGTAAAGTTTTGCAAATCAATCAAGTAATAATTGGGACAGGTAGGATTCGCACAATCAAGTGAATACCAGCAATCAAGCTCGTCATTACAGTCTGTCAAACCGTCGTTGTCCTCGTCTATTCCATCTCCACATGAGACCTCATTGTCTGTGGTGATGTCCAATGATACATTCCCAACATCCGAGTTGGTTGCCACATCAATGACCACTGTGTAGGTCTCACCTGCCGTCGCTTGAAAGTCCACCGTGTTGAGTGATGAGGTATCTGCACAGATCAACTCACTGCCATAACAACCGTCAAAAATAGCCACTGCCACGTCATAATTGGCGTTGGCTGTGAAATGATACAGACCCGTTTGGGGTGCGGTCCATTCATAAACCAAATCTTCTCCGATGGCACCACAGCTCAGAATAAAATCATTGCCACTTCCCGTATTAATACCACTGCTTACCCCAAAGCCAAGGTCTGAACCGATATTTGAGTCAAGACACTCACTACAGGCAAAGACAGAATCATCGTCGTCATCACAATCTGAGTCGCAGGTGCTGAATCCGTCAAAATCCAGATCGAGTCCTTCAAGACTACTGTCTCCGTCATCACAATCGGTACCCAAAAGCACATAAGATGGGGGCATCTCACACTGTGTTAAAGTGACATTTGGATCTCCATCGCCATCCCCGTCATTGTCCAAGTACCAAGTGTTGGCAGAAGTCAAGTCGAGACCGCTGTCGAGATCATCAGCAAAGCCATTGCAGTCATTATCTATATTGCCATCACAGACTTCAAAAACACCTGGATTAATACCAAATTCAGAATCATTGCAGTCCGAGTCCGCACTCACATAGCCACTGGGTTGAGCACACGCATTGAGACTGGTTGACGAACTTCCATAGCCATCCCCATCATTGTCCAAATACCAGTCGACCATCAGCCCATCATCGATCTGGCCATCACAATCATTGTCAACACCATCGCACTGTTCTATTGCCAAAGGATAAGACGAGCTTTGTTGGTCATTGCAATCTGTGTTGTCAGAGACATAGCCGGACGGTTGAGTACAGACTTGCAGACTGATGGTGGAATCACCAAAGCCATCTCCATCGTTGTCTAGGTACCATAAGGGAACTGTATTGAGATCGACACTGTCGTCATCGGCGTCAAGCAACAGATCACAGTCATTGTCCAGACCATCGCAGATCTCTGTAGCCGCTGGATTAATGTCTGCATTGCCATCGTTGCAATCTTCAAAGTTGTCTACATGGCGCTCCGGCTGAATGCAGCTCTCAGTCACAAACTCAGGATTTCCATAGCCATCCCCATCCATATCAGCATAGAATGGAGTGCCATCTGTCACATTGCCGTCGTCATCATCCACAAGGCCATTGCAATTGTTGTCAACGCCATCGCACGACTCTGAAAGTCCTGGACTCACAGAAGCGTTGTTGTCATCACAGTCCAAGGCCGAAAGATACCACCCCTCAGGTATGATGCAATAGGTTGCAGTCTCAACTTCACCTGCAAAGCCATCTCCATCGAGATCTGCAAAAACAAGGGTTCCAGAATTGGGATCGAGGCTGTCGTCTTCATCATCGATCAAATCATCACAGTCATTGTCAAAACCATCGCAGGCTTCTTGGGCACTGGGATTAATCATGGCGTTATAGTCATCACAATCACTGAGCATGTCAAAACCATCACCATCGACATCCACAATATCGCTGTTTTTTTCAGAACGGCCCTCGCATCCCATTACGAATGCGAGACACATAAACCATCGAGACATTACACACTCCTTAAATGGTCATTAAATAAAGAAATCAGGGGTCAAAGGTGCTCCAGGCACCACTGAGTAGTGTTCGAAATCATTGACACCGCTTTCCCGAAGCACATCCTCGTCAATAAAAAAGTTTCCGTTGGTTTCAGAGGCAGGCTGAGTCAGAATCCAATGCGCTGCGTCAGCCATAATGCTTGGTTTACGGCTGGTCTTCATCATTTGTTCACCACCCAACATATTTTTTATGGCGGCTGTCGCAATGGTTGTCTTTGGCCAGAGTGCATTGACACCAAAACCCTTATGTCTGAATTCTCCAGCCATTCCCAACACACACATGCTCATGCCATACTTTGCCATGGTGTAAGCGACATGGTTTTTAAACCAGCGCTCCTCCATATTCAAGGGTGGAGATAAGTTCAAAATGTGCGGATTGTCGGATTTTAGTAAATGCGGCAAAC
>JAYYJC010000460.1:0-8614 GCA_036146655.1 Myxococcota bacterium
TCACTTCCTGAATTACCGGAATACGCCTTCGAATGGACTTGTGATGTCTTGACCCACGGCGCACTCTCCAACTGGACAGCTAATATAAATCAACCTCAAGACCTTGACCATTCTACCCATTTAAGCATCGAAAATGACCGATGGTTACTTCAGTTAGAACTTGTATCGATGCCCGCTGAAATATTAACCACTCTGTCATTGTCAGCCATTTCATTCGATGGCAATATTCCCATCGATATTTTTGGTTCTCCAGACGATGGACTTGAAGCAGCTTGGAGTGCACAGCTTACAATTGATACTGACCAAGATGGTCTGTCACCCACATTAGAGGCTCAAATTGGAACTGATCCAAACAATGGTGATTCAGATGACGATGGACTACATGATGGCCTCGAATACATGCTTGGGACTGACCCATTGAATTGTGATACGGATGACGATGGTTTAATGGACGGGACAGAAGTGGGTGTCCGTACACCACACCCAGACACTGAATTGAGCCAAAATTGTTTCGTTATGGATGTTAATCCCGCAACGACGACCGACCCGCTCAATGCAGATAGCGACGGAGGTGGTCGATCAGATGGATTAGAAGACGCAAATCTGGACGGCCATGTGGCGACTTGGGAAGGAGATCCCAACGATGCCACAGACGACATTGACAATGACAATGACAACATACTTGATGTCTTTGAACTTGACTGTTCTGGTCAGGTCAGCAACGACTCTGACTCAGACCTAATTCCAGATCTTGACGAAGGCCTTATCGATTCTGACAACGATGGTGATCCAGACTTTTGCGACGATGATGACGATGATGATGGTTTGTTGACCAAAACCGAAGGAAGAGAAGACTTTGACGGTGATGGAATACCCAATCATCTTGACACCGATTCTGACAACGATGGCTTTTCTGACTCGGAAGAAGGCCTTCGGGACGACGATTGCGATGAAAAATTTGATTATTTGGACGCTGATTTGACAGATGGACCTTGCTCAGACAACGATGGAGACGGACTGACAAACGATGAAGAAGAAGACTGCGGTACAAATCCCGATATGCCAGACTCAGATTTAGACGGTCTTTTAGATATCGATGAGTGCGCCGGCAATGACTCTCTTGGTCCATTTGACCCCAACACTCCATTGGATTTCGAACAGTCTAAACCGAACAACGATGTGTTTGGATGCCAAAATAGCCCGTTCTCATCGACCTCTTTAATTATGTTGATGATGGCTTATCTCACGGTCCTCATGCGACAGAAAATCTTTACTGCAACAGATGAATTATCTCAGTTGGAATAGCCTTCTTGGTCTTTCATTCGGAGCACTTGTTGTTTCTGCACTGGCCATCAGTTGGCAACTTCAACTTGAGACGGATGCGGAAAATGCAAGAAATGCAGAGCAAAGTCTAAGTTCAATCATACAGGTTGCAGAAAACAGCATCCTTCAGCAGGCCGAAAACCTGATTCAAGACTTTCAGATACCCAATTCAGATAAACCCATCAGCCTGCCAAAAGCAGCTTGGATTGAGAGCTTGTACCTTTGGTCCCCTCAACCCAAATCTGAATTGTACTTTCCCAAAGCGCCTCCACCTTCAGATATTTCTGACTATCCCCCTCAAAACTGCCTCAGCGAGCCACAAGAATCGGCTGAAGACCTTCCATGCCGCGAGGCTTCAGCAACCTATGCCATCTTTCAATCCATGGCATTGGCTGAACTTCAAAGTCAACAAGACCCATTGGCTGCAGCCACGCTGCTTAATAGTCCCAAATTTTCCATTCGTTCATCATTGAAAGACGGCCTAAAACTTGGAATTCCTCCCCTTTGGATTTTAAAAAGACAGCTTTTAATGCTTGAGCTTGAAAAGATGGGTGCTCCAAAATTGAATATATTGGGACTAATTCGCTCCGAAGTACTGGATATTGTTGAATTGAATCCAAGGGCACTCGCACAGATAATGCCAGCCCTTGCGCAATTGCCAATTTCAATCCTTGAAGACAATGAATATCAAAGTGCGCTCATTAAAGCACTGCGGACGACAGCAACTCTTAAAACAGTAGAACAAATACTATCTGAACCTGTCCCCATTGACTCCAACATACAAGTTCGTGGTGCGCCATATGGCGCTCGTCCGTACTTACTTATTTATCAAAAGCAAGTCGAAAGTGATTTTTGGGTTGGACTTCAAATTCATCCTCAAAAGGTCCTTGATGCACTGTATGAAACCCTTGAAGCGTCCAATGGCAGCGGTAGAATTGTACTTTTGGATGCAGAGTCACGGCTTCTACCCGATCAATCCTCACCCCTCAACGATGACGAGTACTTGTGGATTCAAGCCCCGTTTGGAAAGTTATTTCCTCACCTTCGCGTGGGTTTAATCATGACGCAGAGTCAACCCGTATTAAGTCCTCAGCTTTTGGTATCGATGAGCCCAGTGCTCATTGGAGTCGTTTTGGGTATATTTGCAATATTTGGACGAATTAAAGCGGATCGGTATCAGTCCGAATTACTCGACCGTCAACAAGCATTTATTGCTCGTGTCACCCATGAATTGAAAACACCACTTGCAGGAATTCGTCTCATGGCGGAATCTCTTCAACTGGGTGTAATCGAGTCGCCTGAGCAAGGACAGATCTTTACCAGTCGGATTTTATTGGAAGCGGACAGACTCGAGGACAGAATCAATGAGGTCTTACAGGTCGCAAAAAGAGCCGAATTAAGGATTCGGGTGTTACTTGACATGAGTTTGCTATGCCGTGAAATACTTCACGAATGGCAGCCTCGATTCCATGAAGTAGATGGTATTTTAAGACTTAATATAGAAGATGATCATACTCTTTTTGGCGATGAGGATCTCATCAAAGATGCCATGCGCAACTTGCTTTCGAATGCCATTAAATATCAAAATGAAAGCCGTCAGTTAAGATGTGAATTGTCTGTCATTGACATGGGTTCTTTTACTGAAATCTCAGTCAGCGACAATGGAATAGGAGTTCCACTGGCCTACCGCCGAAGTATCTTTGAACGGTTTGTGTGGGTAGAAGGTCCACACCGTGGGCTAAGCGGTGGCCATGGTCTTGGACTCTCATTTGTCGCAGAAGCAGCGTCGGCTCACGGTGGTTCTGTTAGATGCACCGAAGGCTTTAACGGAGGGTCAAAATTTATAATGCGCTTGCCGAACAGCAAAGAATAAATAAAGTATAGATAGAATAGGAATGTTTTTATGAGTCTAGATGCCCAAATACTCTTTGTGGAAGATGATGAGACGATTGCCATGGCGGTCGTCAATGCACTTCGTTTGTCAGGGATGGTCGTACACCATTATACTTCGGCTGAAGCAGCACTTGCTGAAACAGTCTCTTGGGATTTGGCCATACTGGATGTCATGTTGCCAGGTATGGATGGAATTGCTTTACTCCAGCATCTCAAAACTGAGCAACCCAACAACCCAGTCATTATGCTAACGGCCAAATCCAGCACTGATGACATCGTTCAAGGTCTTGACCAAGGCGCAGATGATTACATCACAAAGCCGCCTCGTTTGTTGGAACTCTTGGCTCGAGTCAGAGTTCAATTGCGTACACAAGACGATGAAGAACCCGAAGGACAATACAGTTTTGATACCTTTCAGGTAGATCTGCGCAGACAAGTCATTACGAAAGATGGTCAAGAGATACATTTGACCACGCATGAAAACGCGGTTCTCCAATATCTTATTGTACGAACCGGAACTGAAGTTTCACGCAATGAGCTGCTTAAGGAAGTTTGGGGCTATGCGCCCACCATGGTTACACGGACCGTTGACAACCAAATCCTCAAACTGCGCAAAAAAATCGAAGACAACCCTTCTCGCCCCAGATACATACTCACGGTTCATGGAAAGGGATACCGCTTCGAAAACTAGTCACTGACAATATTTGCGTGACAATCCCCCACAACCTAGCCGCCAAGGCCGTCAGTCGCCAAAAATGGCGAATGGCGTTAGGTTCTATTAACTGGTTACCATTGATTTGGAGTTCCCACGAATGCAACCCCCTATCGTCCAAGACATAAGCTCAGAATTGTGACTGCAGCCTCTCTTTTCGACGGGCATGATGCAGCCATAAATATCATGCGCAGGCTCATTCAAGCCACAGGTGTGGAAGTTATTCATCTCGGACATAACCGATCGGTAGCAGAAGTCGTGAATGCGGCCATACAAGAAGATGCTCACGCCATAGCCATGTCCAGCTATCAAGGTGGACACATGGAATATTTTAAATACATGCGTGACCTTCTTGACCAACGAGATGCAAAGCATGTGAGAATCTTTGCCGGAGGCGGCGGTGTAATTGTTCCAGAAGAGATACGAGAGCTGGAGGCTTATGGCATTACAAAGGTCTATTCACCGGAAGATGGCCGACGCTTGGGACTTGTTGGAATGATCAATCACTTGGTTGAAGGCTCTGACTATGCTCTCTGGTCAGATGAGTGTATTGAAGCCTCTGAAATAGGACTCAACGATGGTCAAGTCGCACGTGCCATTAGCCTTGCTGAGTCCGACCGCACATTGATTCAGAATCTTTCAATCCCCTCCCAAAACCAGCCTCCTGTTGTGGGAATTACAGGAACTGGCGGTGCTGGGAAGTCATCTTTTACGGATGAACTGTTGCGCCGCTATGTCACAGACTTCCCCGATAAGCGTGTGGCCGTTTTAAGCATTGACCCAACTCGAAGAAAAACAGGTGGCGCCTTGCTGGGAGATCGTATTCGAATGAACTCACTCCGGCTGCCCCAGATATTTGGTCGCTCGCTGGCCACAAGAGGTGCCGGCGCAGAGCTGTCAGCTGCCACCAAAGACGCAATTGCTGTTTGCCGTCATGCTGGATTTGATCTCATTATTGTTGAGACTTCAGGAATTGGTCAAGGCAGTTCAGGCATCATTGACATCTCAGACATCTGTCTGTATGTGATGACTCCAGAATACGGTGCCCCTTCGCAGCTTGAAAAAATTGACATGTTGGATTACGCCGACCTTATCATTCTGAATAAGTTTGACAGACGGGGTGCAGAAGATGCATATCGTGATGTCAGAAAACAAGTTCGTCGAAACAGAAATCTTTGGGACGCATCAGACGAAGACCTACCCGTATTTGGTACCATTGCAGCACAGTTCAATGATCCTGGTGTTAATTCTGCGTATTTGCACTTGTTGGAGTGTATTTCAGAAAAGACAGGACAGCCACACAACAGCCAGATTCCACAAACGGAACTCAAAGCTACGCCCCCAAAGAGAAGAATTATTCCACCAGAACGGGCACAATACTTGAGAGATATTTCTGAGTCTGTCAAAAATTACCACCAAGAGACAGAACATCAGGTTGCAATTGCAAGACGGGTGGATGCGCTCCACCGTGCAGCGAAAGAACTCGAACAGTCTCTTCAAACACCTCTTTTAGACCGTGCAACGGAGATCTCACGAGCTCTGTCGACAGAGAGCACATCCAATCTGCAAAATTGGGAAAAGATGACGAGTGATTATCGTCAGAAAGAGTTGGTCTACGAAGTGCGCGGTCGAGACATCCGTCAAAAACTCACTCGCAAGTCATTATCTGGCATTGAAGTTCCTCGTGTGGTCGCCCCACGGTTTATTGATGTTGGCGACCAACTTCGTTGGATGCGCCGTGAGAACCTGCCCGGCTATTTTCCATTCACTTCGGGCGTTTTTCCGTTGAAACGTCTTGGAGAAGAACCCAAACGGATGTTTGCTGGTGAAGGTGGCCCAGCCCGCACCAACAGCCGATTTCATTTTCTTTGTAAAGGCGAGGATGTGCATCGTCTTTCAACCGCATTTGATTCCGTGACTCTTTATGGCGAAGATCCCGATGAAAGACCAGACATCTTTGGAAAAATTGGCGAATCAGGCGTCAGTATTGCAACATTGGATGACATGAAACTTCTTTACAAAGGTTTTGATCTGTGCGCCAAAACAACATCTGTATCTATGACCATCAACGGGCCTGCACCGATTTTATTGGCAATGTTCTTGAACACGGCCATTGATCAGCAAATGGATGCATTTATAGAAAAATCTGAGAGAGAGCCCACGGCAGAAGAAGCAAATGACATCAGAAAAAATGCACTTTCAGTCGTGAGAGGTACCGTCCAAGCTGACATCTTGAAGGAAGATCAAGCGCAAAACACATGTATCTTTTCCTTAGACTTCGCACTTAAAATGATGGGGGACATTCAATCCTACTTCATTGAACAGGGTGTTCGAAACTACTATTCTGTGTCCATATCGGGGTATCACATCGCAGAAGCAGGAGCCAATCCCATCTCTCAACTGGCTTTTACACTTTCGAATGGTTTTACTCTGGTTGAATATTACCTTTCAAGAGGAATGCACATTGACGATTTTGCGCCAAATCTGTCTTTCTTTTTTTCAAACGGAATGGATCCCGAGTACACCGTCATTGGTAGGGTCGCACGCCGAATCTGGTCAATCGCAATGCGAGAGAGATACGGTGGTTCAGAGCGTTCTCAAAAGCTGAAATACCACATTCAGACCTCTGGTCGTTCCCTTCATGCCCGTGAAATTCAATTCAATGATATTCGTACGACACTACAAGCGCTCCTTGCGCTATATGACAACTGCAATTCATTGCACACAAATGCTTACGATGAAGCCATTACTACCCCCACGGAAGAAAGTGTGCGCAGGGCCATGGCCATTCAGAAAATCATCAACCAAGAGTTTGGACTTCTCAAAAATGAAAATGCCCTTCAGGGATCGTTCATCGTCGAAGAGTTGACAGACTTGGTAGAAGCCGCAGTGCTTAAAGAATTCGAAAACATTGACCGCCGTGGAGGCGTTCTAGGTGCAATGGAAACGCAATACCAACGCAGTAAAATTCAAGAAGAGTCTATGCTGTACGAAAGTCAAAAGCACACTGGTGAGTTGCCTTTAATTGGCATCAATACCTTCATAGATCCAAAGACGACAGATGACGATTGGGAACCGCCAGAAGTCGAATTAAGAAGGTCCAGTCCAGCCGAAAAGCAAGACCAAATTGAACGGCTTCGTTCGTTTCAACGCGCACATAAATTACAGACCGCCGAAGCACTTCAATCGCTCACAAATGCAGTGCTGAATGATGATAATATATTCGCAGCACTGATGGATGCAGTGCGTGTTGCCTCATTGGGACAGATTACCCACACCCTGTATCAGGTCGGTGGTGAATACAGACGGAATCTTTAATGAATAATCTCAACCGCAAACTCGGTCCATACCTTATACAGGAAACGATTTCTGTCGGTTCACGGTCGACTCTTTATCGGGCTGTCAATCCAAAGCCTGGCGGTGGTGATTTCGGCATCCGAGTCCTAAATTCACCCAATGATCCGATGGACTCTAAACTTCTGCTTCATGAATACCACTCTCACAATGCATTGAAAGGTCGTTTTACACCGCAGGTGGTTGGAATATACCGTGGCGAAGGTGCATTGGTCTACCGCTGGGTAAGTGGTGTAAGCCTTAAAAGAGTGATTGATGCACACCGTGAAGGTCTTGTTCATCTCAATGTAAAGAGTGTTGTGGAAATTTGCTGCCAAGTCGCCAGTGCTTTTCACGAACTACACACACATCCGGAGGCAAGAAGACCTCCAATATATGGACGCCTAAATGCGGATCATGTGCTTTTATCTCGAGTAGGCACAACCGTACTGCTGGGAATGGGAAGACAGTTGTACAATTCTGACAAAAATTATCGGTCTCCCGAACAAGCGGCAGTGGCATTTGTTGATTGGCGAACCGACCAATGGTCGCTCGGGGCATTGATGGTTGAGCTCTTGCTTCAGACAAAGCTCTACCACAACCAATCAAACCTCCAACAAGCACTCCTAAAAGGGGATGTATCTTATTGGACACAAGCTGTGGGTCAAAGATGGCCGATTCTTGAACCAGTCCTTACTCGAATGTTGTCCGCCAATGCAGGAGAACGCTACTCTGATGAACGCAGACTTGTTAATGAACTGCGTGCAATCCATCAAAAACTAGATGGCAGAGTCGAATGCAGAGCAATCAGTGAAGCTCTCATTCAATCACCTCCACATGGAGCGACTTTTCATAGGCAACAGCTGGGTCCACCTCCTGTTCGGCGACAGGCTGATCCTCCAATTGCTTCGCAAGACATCACTGAACCACTCCCAGTATTTGCGAGTTCAATTAGTGAAAATAACGCTCCACCAAAACTTCAACCTCGAAAAAAAGCCAAGCTAAATTTAAGTTCTGACCTTGAATTTAAAAGTATGGATGAAGCCATTGCATTGTCTGATTCAATGGATGCCACTGAAAAAATATTTCGTTCTGCGAAGATTGAAGCAGACTGGGATGAATCGTCTGACATGGAATTCAGTGAATGGGATTCTGCATTCCAAACGGCTGAAGAGCCGATTACGAGCCCACCGCGGTCTCAGATTGAAGATGAACCACCAATGGCCGATTACACTCCCAACATCCCGCCTGTTCCCTACTGGTTGGAAGTGATGAACATGGCATTGTTGGTGGTTTTTACTTTATTGGCTTTGCTCCATATCATTCGAATAGCCAAACATGTCTTCTAAACTG
>JAYYJC010000461.1:0-4182 GCA_036146655.1 Myxococcota bacterium
GACCTGAAGCTTCATGTACGCCCTGGAAAGATTGCCAGCGGAGAAATTGTAAACGGTGAAACATTCGACCCATACATTACGATTGAAAACGGACAATGGACGGGTGAAGTTCCCTTTAAAAATGCATTCGGTCCGGCACGAATATGGGTTTCAGATGAGGGAGACAAAGATATCATGTCAGAACGACAGGCATCTTTTGCCACAGGATTGTCCGATACCATTCACTTTGAACTTCCAACAATTACCGATTTTAATAAGATTGATGACACAGAAACAAATCACCTCGATAGAGAATTTACTGAAGTCCAAACTGATGGTCGAGATGTTCGTGTAACGGTAGTTGGTACAAGCGGATTTTGGGTCACTGACTATGCAGAACAAGGCAGTGCAAACTGCTTGACCAACGAGAGTTGCTACAATTCATTGTTTGTTTATACTTTCCAGAAACCGCAAGGCGTAAGGCCTGGGTATAAATTGATCTTACTTACAGGCGGTAATCAAGAATATCTTGGCACAACTCAGTTCTCATTTCCGGACTATCTGTATGAAGAAGGGTCCATGACCATCTCCCCAGCTGTGTTGACCGAGACGGAATTATGTGATGATGCAACAATGGAAGGACTGGAGTCAGCAGTCGTTAAAATTGATTCAGCCACCATTCCTACAACATTTACAAGTTCCTCAGAGGACTACGCAGATTACTTGGAATACGGGCAGTGGCCAATTGATGTGGGGAGTTGCTCCGAGCGAATCTTCGTCGACTCCTCTGCACTTAGCTATGCATTTAATCCTGCAGACAGCGCTGGTGCTCCTATCACTGTACAAGGGCTTGTCACACAAGTCTGGAGAAAATGGGTGGTGGTCTTGTATGACGACAACGGCTTAACAGGCATTACCCCGACTTCAATAGAATCAGGAAGCGATGGTCCAAGAAGACCTGCTCCTAGACACCAATAATCTTTACTTTTGCCAATGCCATCCCCTTAAGGAGGCCTCATGTTTTCGCTTTTATTGCTCCCATCACTTTCATTTGCCAGTGACTACCTAGATGTTTGGATTACCACTGCATTTGAAGACAACAATGTCTTTGCAGGTCCTGACCTCTATTCTCCAGCCGCCAACTTCGTTCAACGCGGAAACACGACATTCTTCGAAAATTATGAACGACGGGTGACGGATGACATTTCTCGTGCAAACTTAGTTCTATACAATGAATCTGACGGCTATTTTGACAACTGGTCTACTCAATCGGCATTTGTTCTTCGTTATACTCCTTTTTTGAACCCCGACATGACCACACCCGGCACAAACCTGAGAGATGATGGTTCATATGTCCGCATTATTCGTAAACTTCCAGGTAAAAAACACAACATCTCGTTGACGGGATATGCGGTTGACGCAGGCCGTTTCCGATTGGGGTATTCCTATGATTTGACTTGGGGTGCAAGATCAATCTTTTCCTTTGATCCCGGTGCCGTTCCTGGTGTTCGCTTACAATGGCAAAAACAAGGTAGTTATGCATTTTTGGGGATGAAGTCGGCCGTTGGTGACTACATTACTCCCGATACCCGAGAACCTCGTAATCAAACCTATTACGGGTACCTAGCTGGTGCAGGGGTTTTGATAGCCGACAAATTAAAGTTCGAGGTCGGTGCTGGTTCTTTCCAACAAGACCAAATTAAAAATGTTCAAGACACTGAAAATCCCCTGTATGGAGAAATCATTACAGCTCTTGGTTTCTCAGGCCAGATCTCATACAGAACGCGTACAGATATGCGATTCTTACAATCGGCTGACCTCAGACTCTATCAAAATAAGCCAGAAATGATGAAAGATGGATACATCACTCACACTGATGTTGACGGCTTTGGCGCCCTCTTTCAAGCCGAAGTCAATTCACTTCAGCACAATTTGCTTGATCCTTTAAATCAAGAGTCTACGACCATTGAATCAGCGCTGGCAGCCGATGTACAGGCCAGAGTTGGTTTCAATACGACTTTTCTTGAAGTCGACTTGGTGTACAAGGATCTTGCGTATATCTTGTTCAATGTCCCTGGCTTAACAAGTGGTGTTGCCATGGATCCTGACATGGAGCAAACCGCTCAAATCTACGGTCGGGCAAATGTGTCTCATCATATGAAAGACATCCACATAACCCCACAAATTGGTGCCGGTTGGATGCTTCCTGCGACATATAAAACCTCAGGTGGTACCTTTGTTCAGTATACGGCTTTCGATAAAGAACAAGTACCAGACGGTCAAGAGCCCAGTCCCATTTTATCAAGTGTTGCAGGAGTTCAAATTGACCTATCACCAAGTACAGTATTTGTTGGCGAGGTTCTTTACTCAGTGGACAACAACCTTTCGGACTTTGTCCAAGAAGAAGGCTCATTAGAAGGACGCCGAGTGTCAGCCCCCGATGAAGAACGACAGGCCTTGGGTTTCAACTTAATGATACGTTCTCGATTTTAGCGTCGAACACCAATGCTTTGGAAACTTTCATTGTTTCGAACTCTACGGTTAACATGAAAGTTTGAAAACCCATGTTTGGCATACCACCGCTCGATGTCTTCGCCAGTAAACCAATGAAGTACCGGTATTCTTAGTCTGTCATATATATCTGCCACAACAACATCAAATGGCCATTGATGGTGCTCATGTACTGGAAGATGACTGACAATGTCTTTTAGTATGGGCATGTGTCGAAAAAATCGATACGGCGTGTGAGAGAAAACACGGAGCCCCCGTGCAATTCCTCTTGAAACCTTGATGAGTTGCTCATGTTCCATGCTCGTGGTCATTCCTCTCAATGCGTTGTTGATCATCAAAGTCATCCCTTGTCTCGGTCCGTAGACCCACAATGAGAGTGTTCCTCCTGGTACAATGACCTCGGAAGCTGAGTTTAGTATCTGTTCAGGATGCTCAGCATGATGTAATACGCCAAAACAATACACGCGATCCATGCTTTGTGCTCGTATCGGTAAACGCTCTCCATCAGCCTGTATGACGTGAACATTGGATAGATGTTTACAGTTGCGTTGCGCAGAGATGACAGCGTCCACATGTGAGTCCACAGCGATAACTTCTGCACCAAAACGCGATGCAAAATATGCATGCCGACCATATCCACATCCCAGATCCAAAACTGTTTTACCCAAAAAATCATTGGGCTCAAGTGGCGCAGCAAGTTCTAAAAAATTGGCTTCCCATTCTGGAGCCGCAACATCGAAACTGGTGGTTTTGTGCCCAGATTGAGTGTGATCTGTTTGATTAACGAGCAACCTAGGAACGCCTTCTCGTATCAAATAAATTGCGGAACAAGATTGGCAGTGAAGTGCACCCTCAATAACATCAATCAAGGCTTCGTCGGATTCCCCATCTTTTCGGTGGGCGCTCCACTCAGGGTAATGTTCGCTCTTGCTGTATTCTACTCTAAACTGACTTTGCTCACACTGTGGACAAGCAAGCCATTGTAAGACACGAAGTTTCATGATGTGTTCTCCAATTTGTCTACACTCAAAATACCCCAACTATGAAAATTGAGATATAGACATTGTAATCAAATGTCTCACATCTGAACAGAAAAGTAGAAAAGGCACGATATGAACAGTAAGAATACAGAGCGCCTTGAGTCAGTCGTCATTCGTTTTGCGGGCGATTCAGGCGACGGAATGCAGCTCACGGGATCGCAATTCACTAATACAACAGCACTTCAGGGTAACGATATCGCAACTTTTCCTGACTTCCCTGCTGAAATTAGGGCCCCAGCTGGGACACTGGCGGGTGTGTCTGGATTCCAATTGCACTTTTCTTCAAATGACATTCGAACACCTGGAGACACGCCAGGCGTATTAGTCGCCATGAACCCTGCTGCACTGAAGCGTAACATTGGTGATCTCAAAATGGGTGGTATGCTAATTGTCAACACAGACAAATTTTCAGATAGAGATTTGGCCAAGGCGGAATATGCGGTCAATCCACTTGAAGACGAAAGCCTCAATGACTACCAAGTGGTTAAAGTACCGTTGAGTTCATTGAGTAAGGGCGCCGTTAAACCATTCGGATTATCTGCTAAAGAGTCAGATCGCTGTAAAAACTTTTTTGCCCTTGGAATGACATACTGGATTTTCTCAAGAAATATGGACAGCACCAAGAACTGGATAAAAAGCAAGTTCCAGTCCC
>JAYYJC010000462.1:0-2919 GCA_036146655.1 Myxococcota bacterium
CAGATAAGACAATGCCAACGGTATAAAAAGAGCCGGAAAAGCCCAGACAATTGAACTGTAATAGTAGTTCTTTTTCGGCAAGACAGACAAAATGACCAAGGGGACCATAAAGCCGACAAAAAGTCCCCAATTTAAGCGACGGCGTAGCAATAGCCAAATCAACGCTATTTCTGCAGGTACGGAAAGCACAGAACCCCATCCTCTCCAAAACAAATATGAGATGTAACCCATTAATTGTTTGGAATGATTCCATGGCAATTTGACTTGACCAGCCTGATGACTGGCTTCGGTTAAGTAGTAGGCTGCACCAGTCGGGGAAGTAAATCGCAGTTGTGTCAAAATAAAAACACCTGATAGTACCACTACGATGGAACCATGAACCAATGCCTTCACCCGACTCACATCTTCATTAAGCCACCGACCTCTTAATACAGAAGATAGACCAAAACCAAGCGCCAAACTGCATAATCCAAGCAAAATAATAAAGTTATCGGTTTCCCTTGGTGAGAAAAAAGCGGCCACACACAGAACAATAGAAAACACCAAACTTGGCACCAAACGGGTAAATCCTTTTGACCAAGCCAACACCCACAGACCAGACGCAATCAATAGCAATGATGGTGCATGCATATCCCATCGTCGTGCTGCAAAAGCAAGAACAGGCGCAGTAGGAAGCAACGCAGGACAAACCAAAGCCATCCAACGGTGACAGCCAAGCCGAATCAAAGCAAAAGCAAAAACCACTCCCGAGAGCAAGAACGACATGCTGGATGTGATCAACAATATTTTTGGATTGTAATTGCTGGCCTTCCAAAACCATTGCGCAAATAACGGTAAGCTTCCCCGATTGAGATCCCAGTCTGTAATGGGGGCGCCTTGATTGTTTTCTCGAAAGATCTCAATCAGGGTTGAATCGGCCATGCCGCAGCAAACCCCCTTTGTCAGGAGATTGGTCTGATGAAGATGGTCCCATAATATCCATCCGTGTCCAAGAAGAATAAGACCAAAGGTTAGCCACCAGAAAACGCTTTTCGTATGCTTGTGGTTGAGAAATGACATGGTGTAGCATAAAGATATTAACCCATCCTTCACCATGGAGTATTCGATGAGCGAAGTCCAAACCATTTTTAAAACCATGCCCGAACGCTACAAAACCGGAGCTTTGGACAAACCACTGACTTACTATTTTTCGATTGGCAAGGACAAATGGACTGTAAAGCTCACCCCAGAGGAATGTTCGGTGG
This sequence comes from Myxococcota bacterium, assembly GCA_036146655.1. Taxonomy (GTDB): domain Bacteria; phylum Myxococcota_A; class UBA796; order UBA796; family UBA796; genus JAYYJC01. Next base: position 1,245 of record JAYYJC010000462.1, read on the forward strand.
AAAATGGAAAAACGGTAGAAAATGCAGACTGCGTCGTCAAAGCCGATCCCAAAGTTTTTGCAGACCTTGTCATCAGAGGCAAACAGCCTGGTCCGCTTGCCATCGCTCGGGGTAAGTTTAAAACCAGTAGCCTTGAGTTGGCCGCAAAAATGATGCAGTTGTTCAATACCTAAATGCAGCCACATATCCCCTATTGGCTCGACGAGCCTCAGCATACACGGCAGGCGCTCCATCAAGATCTTCAAACCGATGTGCTTGTGATTGGTGGCGGCTTGTGTGGGACAGCGGCACTGCTCTATCTTGCTGAACAGGGGCTTAATCCTGTTCTCATTGACTCACGGAACATTGCGCAAGCCGCAACTGGTCGCAATGCAGGTTTTATTTTGCAAGGAACCGCTGAGCGTTATTCACGGGCAATCGCCACACTCGGTCATGACAAAGCACAGGCCATTCATCGCTGGTCTTTGATTAATCATGAACGAATAGCAAGTCGCATACGGACCTACAACATTGAATGTGGTTATGCCAAGACTGGCTCTTTGCAACTGGCCAACAGTCCATCAGAAGAAGCAGACCTTCGAGAAAGCATGCGACTTCTTTTGGCAGATGGTTTTGAGGCACAATGGCTTACTGAACACGAACTTGGCCCAGGCTACACCGAAAATGGATTCCGCATGGGACTGCTTCTTCCTGAAGATGGAGAACTTCATCCAGCCCGGTATGTGCACGGTCTAGCCAAAGCCGCTGTTGAGCTTGGGGCAACCATATATTCTGAAACCCCCGCACTAAGTGTCATTGAAGGCCTAGACGGAGTCGCGGTAACCACTCCCAATGCCACCATTGAAGCACAAGTCGTGCTGGTCTGTACCAATGCATATACACCAAGTATTTTGCCTTGGTTCAAGGACAAAATAGATCCCGTCCGAGGACAAATGCTGGCCACAGCTCCTGCTCCAAAGGTGTTCGATCGACCCATTTATGCAGACCACGGTTACGATTACTGGCGACAAGATGAAAAAGGAAGCATCGTTTTGGGTGGTTGGAGAAACCTTGACCCGGATGCCGAGGTCGGTTTTGAAGAAACCCTCAATCCAGACATCCAGTCAGCCATGACTCGTTTCATTCAACAGTTCCCTCAGTTGAAAGACACCCCCATCAGCCATCGGTGGTCCGGTATCATGGGATTTTCTGTTGACGGTCTGCCCATTCTTGGTGCGCCTCCTGGAATGAACGCTGTATTGGTTGCTGCAGGTTTTACAGGTCATGGGTTTGGGTTTGCTCAACTGGCTGGTGAAGCCATTGCTGAAGTGGCTTTAGAAGGTCAACATTCCTTTGTAGATGCGCTGTCTGCACGGCGATTTCTCTAATATTTATGATCAAGACAAATGGCCCTCCTATAATAGTTGGGCTATAGTCAGAATGCATAAGGAGTGAGTATGGGAACCGATTATCGTGTGAGCTGCTGCCCAGACGGGCTTGTAACTGACAGGCGGAGACGCATCAAAGTACTCGATTGCACCATTAGAGACGGTGGAATCTGCAACAACTGGGACTTCGAGCACAACCGTGTCAAACAGGTGTTTCAAGCACTCAGCAAGGCCGCTGTCGAATATATGGAAGTCGGCTATTTGACCACACCTGGATTTTTTGATCCTGATGCTGTCGGCCCTTGGCG
>JAYYJC010000463.1:0-3356 GCA_036146655.1 Myxococcota bacterium
AATAACGCCAAATCGGATAGGTTATTCCACATAAAAAACACAGCGGAGAATATAGTGATTTGGTTTTGTTTGCTGGGTTGTCGGGGGTTTGAGATCGAAACTGAATCCTTAACATTGCAGTGTTCAGATACAGACTTAGAAGCCGACTCAACCATAAACTGGGAAACAGATGGCGAGAATATAGTCGTTTGGCGAAATTCGGTTTACAAATCAAGTTCAGCCATCTTCACACCCAAATTGTCAATTGAAGAAGATAAGATTGATTTGCGTGAGTTTTGGGAAGACGATGACAACGGTGAACAATACTGTTTTAATCCCACGATACGGTTACTTAATCCAGAATTTGAATCTGCTGAACTTTGGTGGTTTTTGGGAGACGAAACCATTTCAGAGGACATCGCAGAACTTGAGATTGACTAATGCCTGTTGCATTGATTACGGGAATTACAGGCCAAGACGGCAGCTTTTTGGCCGAACAACTTTTGGAGTTGGGTTGGTCGGTCTTTGGAATGATACGACGCTCTGCCAGTCCAAATCATTGGCGAATACATCACTTAAAAGACAAATTGACCCTGCTAGATGGAGATTTGACTGATCTTGCTTCCATCATGCGTGTCATGGCAGAGGTCAAGCCTGACCATATTTATAATCTTGCTTCACAAAGCTATGTGGCCACTTCATGGAAACAGCCTTTGCTCACTGGCGATGTGACCGGACAGGGAGCTGTTCGTATGCTTGAAGCCATGCGTTTGGTCTGTCCTGATGCTCGATTTTATCAGGCCTCTTCTTCAGAAATCTTTGGATTACAGCCCACAGAACAACTATTGAATGAAAACAGCCCGTTACACCCAAGGTCACCCTATGGGTGTGCCAAGGCTTATGCCCATCACATGGCGATAAATTATAGAGAGTCCTATGGTCTACATGTGGTGTCAGGAATATTATTTAATCACGAATCAGAACGGCGTGGCGAAGAATTTGTGACTCGAAAAATATCGAAAGCAGTTGCCGCAATTGCCGCTGGTCAGCAATCATCATTGAAGTTGGGAGATATTTCAGTTTGCCGAGATTGGGGCTTCGCAGGAGACTACACTAAGGCCATACATCTCTTGCTTAGTCATGATGAACCACTTGATTTGGTGATCGCTACCGGTCAGGCCCATAGCGTTCAAGACTTTTTAAATTCAGCTTTCAACTGCGTCGGACTGAATTGGGAAGATTGGGTTGAGCATGACCCGACACTGATTCGGCCTGCTGACATTCCCATGCTTTGTGGCGATTCTCGTCGAGCTCAAAACTTGTTGTCTTGGAAGCCCAGTGTAAACTTTGATGCATTGGTTAAGCGTATGGTGGAAGCAGATTGTCATAGATTGCAGCAGAACAGAAATTTATCTGGCTTGCAACAACAATATGCATAAAGTTGTCATACTTGGGGGAACGGGATTTATCGGTCGACACTTGTCGGATATTTTATTTGGAGAGTGTGAACGAATACTAATTTCTCGTCATCCCCCTGGTTCAGAATTGCATTCAATCAATTGGCTTCAGGGAGATTATTGCGACCCTCATCTAAAAATTCCAGATTGTGACTGGATTATTCATTTGGCCACACCATCTCATCCGTCTCTATGTTCTGATTCACCGACATCAACCCTTGAAAAATATGGATTGGCATTTAAACGGCTTTTGAAGAAGATGCCCTCCAAAAGTAGGATGATCTATGTCTCTAGCATACATGTGTACTCACAGGGCAATCTGCAGCCAATGAACGAAGACGATCTTGCAGAGCCAATGCACTTATATGGGCAAATTAAACGGCAAGACGAACACATCTTGCTACATGCGCAAAAAGGAATCATCGTTCGTCCGTCACAGTTGTATGGTTTTCCACCACCACCTAGAAGCATTTTGTCTGACTGGCAGTCACAAATGTGCAATCCAGATTTGTCTGTCATTAAAGTAGGGAATCTGAAACTGGAACGCGACTTTCTTCATGTCAGAGATGCTTGTCTTGCCATCAGACAACTTATCTTCTCACCACAAAAACATCTCATTTTTAATGTTAGTTCAGGAACTGGTGTGGCACTTTCCGAAATTGCAAATGCATTGGGTATATTAGACAAATGTCAACAGGACAAATTGCGATTTCGACAAGATGAACAAATAACATGGGTTGCTGACAACACACGCATGATTAAAACAGGTTGGAAAGTGACCACAAATGTCATTGATGAGCTTAAAAAAATGTGGGTATAGTGAATAGATTTGGCCATATGGTTGAGTGTCATCACTAACATTGAACTCGGTTCCGCCCTTAGATTCTTAATCCTCTCTAAGGTCCATTGTTCCGTCTCCATCGAGGTCACGGCCAAACTTAGTTACAATTCCATTTTCGTCTAGGTACTGCCAAAAATCAATTGCACCGTCATTATCGGTATCTTGTTCTTTTCGTCTTACGATCCCATTTTCATAATAGCGAAATAAATCGGCTTTACCATCATAGTTGGTGTCAATCTCAGTCATGACACGAATATTGCCTTGATAGTGATCCACCCATTCAGGTCTTCCATCAAAGTCGCCGTCCATGCTTTCTTTTACGATGTTGCCATCTTCATCAAACGCAGTTTCAACATCAATATTACCATCCCAGTTGAGGTCAACCTTCTTAACAACAAGAAGCCGTGGTGCACCATCTTCTCGTTCTTGGTAATAGTTAAATACATCACCAGCGCCATCATTATTGATGTCGATTTGTTGCTCAACAAGACCATCTGTGGTCATGCTTTCAGATACAAGTGGAGTGTCGTCAATTTCTTCTACTGGTTTTTTGATGCACGCAAGGGTGGTCAAGTATAAGAACAACATTGTAAATCCTTAATTTTTTAATGGTCTCAGTTCATCACAGTTATTGTATAACTTTACTCAGATAAATATGCGTCTAATTCATTATTGTTTTTGAGGACCCCATGGCAGAATCAGTCAGTAAACACATTCTTATCGTTGATGATGAAAAATCAATCCTGCACATTCTGCGCAATATTTTTATTGATACACCACATCGCTTGTCACTTGTGGAAACAGGTCAAGAAGCCAAAACCATCTTAGAAGACGACGGATGCGACCTTTTACTTACTGATAAAAATTTGCCAGATATTTCAGGCCTTGAATTACTCAGGATTGCAAAACAGATTGATCCAACTGTAGAGGTCATTATCATCACGGGTTATGACAGCACGGAAACAGTTATTGAAGCCCTTGAACACGATGTATATGCGTATTTGCTTAAGTCTGAAGCGATGGATAACATTTATGCGGTTCGTAATAAAGTGGACAATGCGCTTGCAAAACAACAAGTC
>JAYYJC010000464.1:0-10000 GCA_036146655.1 Myxococcota bacterium
GGGGTTGCGCCCTCAATACTCATCGGTTGGATAGAGAAACCCAATTCGACATCAACGGCCTCTGTAGCAGATAAGCGAACGACCATTGCGATGGAACACTGACCATCAACCACCACAGGCCAATGAAAACACTCAAGCTTCACAGGTGCCTGTCTTTGAGTGGTGATGACTGCGTGCTGATCGTCAGAGCGCTTTTGAGACACAGTAAAATCAGATTGGTCAGTATAGATTTTGCCAAGGGTATATGATTTTCCACCGACTTTAAACCAGACACTGATCATCGGAGCTGTGGGTGCTCCACACCACCCCCATGGATCCAAGATAAATTGTTCGGGCAAATCAGGCCGCCCCAACAGAGTGTATCCTTTTGCACACAAGGACAGGTGAACCCCTAACGGAGGAAGATAGGCTGGATCTTCGGGGTCAAGTTGCCTAGAAATGGCCATAGGCCAAGGCATTGCACCACGGCTTTGAATAATGCGATCTGTCAATACAGCCCGACTCAAACGCTCTGCCCGAAGAATGACTTCCCCATCAGGAGACAACTTCATTGCAGCAAGTGCTCTTGCACATTGAGCCGCTTCATTTGCTGCAGTTCTCTGTCCCAGAACCTGTTTAAAAAAACTTAACCTACCTGCCATTGTCGGCTCCGCTCGACTTCAGCTTTGTACATATCGATTTCATGAGCTTTTGTTTCAGAAGTCCATCCCAGTTGCTGCGCCATGTATTCGGCCACACGCTCGCAACAACCAAGTCCTTGATCGTAATCACGGAAGAATATCTGAGTGCGTCGAATGAGTACATCTCTCACAGTATAGGCGATTTCTTTGCTCAAAGCATATTCAACTTGTGCCAAAATCTCGGGTCGCTCTGAATTTAATCGTTCGGCCAGTTCTCTCTTTTCAGCGACTAAGTGCGCAATGTCGATCCCTTTTGTTCCATAGGTATTGGCAAGAAGAGTGGCGCTGTCTTGAGCAAGAGATTGACCAGCAACCGCCAAGATTTGTCGAGCAATGTCATCGACATTCCCTGATTCAGGCCAACCCACGGCCCCAGGCAACGGCTCCACATCTGTAGAGGCATCAGCCAACTTCTCGGGCAATTGCTCAAATTGCTTTAGTTTAGAAATGGCATGCTCAACCACCTCTGCCCCCATGCGACGGTAGGTCGTGAGTTTACCACCAGCGATTGTGATGAGTCCATCTCCATCGATGCGTATACTGTGCTCACGCGAGACGGATGACTCAGAACCATCTTCTCCATCACTTTCCTCTGCAACGAGTGGCCTCACGCCAGCCCAGGTAGAAATAACATCATCTCGGTTTAAAGGATTGTCTGAGAAGTAGTAGTTTGAAGCCTCGATGAGATAATCCACATCATTGGAACTGGCTGCCACATCGGAAGGGTCTTCTTGGTAATCTGTGTCCGTTGTTCCAATGTATGTCCGATCACCCCACGGAATGGCAAATAGAACTCTACCGTCATCTGGATGAAAACAAACAACGGCGTTGTTGATTTTAAGTTTGTTGGTATCGACAACGATGTGGATGCCTTTTGTGGGACGCAAGGATTTTGTGGTTTCACTTTTTTCCAAGTTTCGAGTACGGTCAGACCATGGTCCAGTGGCATTTATGACGGTATGAGAAGCCACATCAAACGCATCACCAGACAGAACATCTTCGACGGTCACACCCGTGATGCGTTGGTTTTGGTCGCGCACAAAAGATTTGGCTTTTAGGTAAGTGCCAATCACAGCTCCATGTTCAGAAGCATCTAGGGCATTTTCGAGCGTTAATCGGGCGTCATCCGTTGCGCAATCATAATACAATGGCGCACCTTTCAACCCCTTGTCACTCAATGCGGGTTCTTCAATTGCTATTTCTTTCAATGAAAGATTGCGGTGCATTTTTGGGGATCGAAACAATGACAGTCCATCGTAAACCCACATTCCCAAATTAATGGTCCAAACATTGTGCCGTGAGCTTTTGTATACGGGGAATAAAAATCCAAGCGGTGTCACCAGATGGGGCGCAATATTCATCAAGATGCGACGCTCGGAAACAGCCTCAAAAACCAATGAGAACTCAAATTGCTCAAGATACCTCAGTCCGCCATGGACGAGTTTGGATGACCGCGACGATGTACCAAACGCCAAGTCTTGCATATCAATGAGCGCGACCTTAAGGCCACGCCTAGCTGCATCACGAGCTGCACCGACGCCAGTGATCCCGCCACCGATGATAAGAAGATCGAACTGGTTTTTCAGTTGATTGTGCAGCTGTTCCCTCTGCATTAGATCCCTCTTTGTGGTAAAGGTTGCGCTATACCATATCCGATTTTTTTGTCTGACCCACCCACAAGATGTGATAACTTTGCTACGTTCAACGAATTCAGAATGGAGCAGTCATGAACCTCGAGTCAATTGCACCCCTTAACCCCACCCTAAGTCCTGACGGGAAGCGGTTGAATTTAGATTTCAATCACGGAAAAGCAAATGAAATGGGCTCCATTGAACTTCAGGCATTCGAGGCCCTTTCAGGACTTCTTGAACTTGGACATATTCGTGTACTCATTAGCTCTTCTCAACGGCTGTCGAGATCAGGTAAACCCATCTTTATCTCCGGTGCCAATGTGACCGAAAGACAAGGATGGAGCAATGAAGAGGTAAAAAAGCATGTTCGCTACCAAAGAGAAGTCCTTCAACGGCTCCGAGCAGCACCCTGCTTCCACATTGCAGTGGTAGATGGAATTGCATTGGGTTGGGGCACCGAATATCTTCTGACCGCAGACTATCGAATAGGGACACATCGTTCTACATTTGGCCTTCCTGAAACCGGCCTTGGCATTTTACCGGGTGCAGGAGGTTCCACAGAACTTTGGGCCCAGTTGGGTTACGCTCACACCATGCGCTTGGGCATGGCAGGAGAAAGAGTCGACGGCCTAGAGGCAGAGCGGATAGGCCTTGTTCAAGAGAGTTGGGAAAACTGGGAGGGCGCCATGAATCGAGCTCAACGGCTTTCAAAAACAGCACTTAATGCCTCGCCAACCGCATGTGCGGCTTTCAAAAAAACCGTTCAAACTGCAATGGGACAAAAACAATCTGAAAGATCCAATTTAGAAGCCGCAGCATATGATCACTGTGTTGATACGGGTGAGGCTGCGATAGGGCGCCAAAACTTCAAGAAGATCATCTCTGGCGAAGCGGTCCAGTGGGGGAAATTTCAGCCCAAGTAGCGGTCACTGCGTGCGTGCAGAGTGACAATTCAGTGCCCTTCTGCTCAAAATCTACTCATAAGTTGATTTTGGGTTAGAAAATAATTGCGTTATATCAATATTTGAGGACTTTTATATGTTTATTGCGCAAGTTGGGATAGCACATCCCCCTCATTACTATGATCAGGATCAACTTCTTGGAGCTTTTGAGGCTCTTTGGTCTAAACAGCACCACAACCCAAAGCGGGTTGCACAACTCCACAAGGCTGTCCGAGTTGGTGGGAGACACCTTGCCCTTCCAATGGAAGATTACGAAAACCTCCATAACTTTACAGAAGCCAATGATGCATTCATTCGAGTGGGGACAGATGTTGGGGAAAATGCAATTCTCAATGAATTAAAAGAGACTGGTCTGGCACCAACTGACATCGATGCCATTTTCTTTGTGTCAGTTACCGGAATTGCCACCCCATCCATTGATGCTCGTTTGGTCAATCGGCTCGGGCTCAGACAAGATGTAAAGCGAATTCCAATCTTTGGACTCGGCTGTGTAGCAGGTGCAGCTGGAACTGCGAGGCTTTTTGATTACCTGAAAGCCTATCCAGATGATGTGGCTGTGTTGTTGTCCGTTGAACTGTGTTCACTCACCCTCCAACGGAAAGATCTTTCGATACCCAACCTCATTGCAAGTGGCTTGTTTGGAGATGGCTCTGCGTGTGTACTGGGACTCGGTGCCAACCGTGCCGCACAACTTGAACTTAAGGGTCCTAGGGTATTGGCAACTGAGTCTCGCTTTTACCCTGATACTGAGTCGGTAATGGGTTGGGACATTGGTTCTGATGGATTTAAGATCGTACTCGAAGCCCGAGTACCTCAGTTGGCCAGATCGCACCTCCGTGAAGATGTCGATGCTTTTCTCAAAAAACATGGGATGACAAGAGAAGACATTCAACACTGGCTTTGTCATACAGGCGGACCAAAGGTTTTACAAGCGTTTCAAGACTCATTGGAGTTGAACGAAAATGACATCAAACTAAGCTGGGACTCTCTTCAAGATGTTGGAAACCTTTCCAGTGCATCTGTTCTTTATGTCCTTCATGACACACTCGAGCAGAAATCGCCTAATCCCGGAGAGAAAGGGCTTATGATTGCCATGGGACCAGGATTTTGTTGTGAACTCGTGCTGATTGAGTGGTAAAAATGTCCAACTCAGTCATTCTTTTCACAGTCCTGATGGTTTTCACGGCCATTGAGCGCCTCATAGAAGTTCGGGTATCCAATCGAAATGCCCAGTGGAGCCTAGAACAAGGTGGGGTTGAATATGGGAAATCACATTACCCCTTTATGGTCGTTCTCCACACTGCATTTCTATTTGCTTGCGTCGGCGAGGTTTGGTTATACGATGCACCATTTATTCCGGCACTCGGGTATCCTGCTTTGCTGCTCGCACTTGCTTGTCAAGGACTTCGGTGGTGGTGCATCACGACTTTGGGACCAAGATGGAATACAAGGGTCATTGTGGTCCCCAATCTGCCCCGTATCACCGGTGGCCCTTACCGCTTCATTAACCATCCCAATTATGTGGTTGTCGCTCTTGAAGGATTGGCACTGCCTCTGGTTCATTCAGCATTCACAACAGCACTTGCATTTACTGTTTTGAATGCGGGCTTGATGGTGGTCCGAATTCGCTGTGAAAATGCAGCCCTATCCACTTTAAATGCGTCGGAGGCCTCATGAAGTCGGCCCTTAGTATTGACACAATTCAATCCAAGCTGGAACACATTGTAAAGGAAGAACTGGGCTGGACTTCAGGCATTCCCAAGGGAGACCTGAGTTCCGAACTTGATTCAGTACAAAGGCTCAGTCTGATTGTGGCCATTGAAGACACCTTTGAGATCTGTTTTGAACCAGAAGATGAAAGCGCCATTCACAACATTGGGGATTTAAGCCAATGCATCTTGCGCCTAGTAGAGAGTCAGTCATGAACCAGAAGCTTGTACACGATACCCTCATACAGCGCCTAGCGGCTTTGTCACAACTTGAGGAAACAACCGGAATCACTTTTGTGGACAGGAAAGAAAATGAACAGCATTGGACATGGGGTCAAATCTGGGACCGTGCAGAGCGCAGCGCTCAAACCCTACTCTCCAATGGCGTCAAATCCGGTGACAGAGTGGCCATTATCTTACCCACCTCAATTGAATTCATGGATTCATATTTTGGTTGTCAACGGATTGGGGCCGTTGCGATACCATTGTATCCGCCAGTCAGACTTGGAAAACTTGATGAGTACATTGACAAAACAGTGGCGATGTTTCAAGCTGCCCAAATCACCCATTTGATTAGCAATAAAAAAACCCGTCGCATCCTTGGACAGGTTGTGCAACACATCTCAAAGTTGCAAACGCATCTGCAGGCTGAAAAGCTCCATCAGAATGATCCCGCAGAGGTGCCTTTTCCATCGGCAGATGACTTGGCGATGGCTCAATTTTCCTCAGGGACAACAGTTGCTCCCAAGCCGGTTGGGCTGACTCATCGCCAGATTCTGGCCAATGTGGATGCCATTTTAAGTCACATTCCTATAAATGATGGCCTTGAGCAGAAGGGATGCTCATGGCTTCCGCTCTATCACGACATGGGACTAATTGGATGCATCTTTCCTGCTTTGTCTGTTAACGCCTCGATGATTTTGATCCCACCTGAAGTCTTTTTGGCGCGTCCAGCCATCTGGCTTCGAGCCATTGCAAGACATAAATGCACCATTTCTCCAGCACCGAATTTTGCCTACGCCCTTTGTGTAGAACGAATCAAAGATGAAGAATTGGCCGAGCATGACTTGTCATCTTGGTGGTTTGCACTCAACGGCGCCGAACCTGTTTCTCCCTCTGTCTTAAGAGCATTCAGCGAACGGTTTGCAGAATTCGGATTACCAAAATCAGCAATCACTCCGGTTTATGGGCTGGCAGAAGCCGCATTGGCTGTGACATTTAGCGATCCAAAAGCAAATTTTGAAACGCACTTTTTTAACCGTCAAAAATTAGAAATGGGGACTGCTGAGGCCATTGAAAAACATCCAAATGCAATAGAGATGGCCAGTGTCGGAATACCCCTTCCCGATTTCAACATTTCAATCCGAGACTCTAGCAATCAACCTTGTGCCCCAGGTCAAATTGGGAAAATCTTTGCAAAAGGACCTTCAATTATGGAGGGATATTTGGATAGAGATGTTCAACCGATTGTTGAAGGCTGGCTGGATACAGGTGATGTGGGTTTTGTACACCAAGAAGAACTCTTCATTTCAGGTCGCGCCAAGGATGTCATTGTACTGCGAGGTGCAAACCACTCGCCGCACAGCATTGAAAATGCGCTCAACGGCATTGAAGGCATTCGAACAGGCTGTTCTGCAGCCGTTGGTGACATTACAGAACAGGGTGAGGCATTGATTGTTTTTGCAGAAATGAGACATCACAGAAGCGACTTAGCAGAAGATTGCGGCAAGGCCATCACCCGTCATACTGGTCTGAAAGCTGATGCCATCATTCTGCTTGAAGCAGGAACACTTCCAAGAACCAGCTCTGGAAAGATCCGAAGAAGAGAAGCACTGCGCCTTTGGAAAACTGGAGAACTTGAGCCACCTCAGAATGTCTCGCCATTGTTTTTAACGAATGCATTGCTCAAAAGTGCATGGGGCTATTTTCGGGCTAAGACAGGTGTATGACAGATGTAATTATTATTGGTGGTGGTCCTGTGGGTCTCGCAACTGCAAGTATGGCAGCACAAAAGGGACTGACTGTCAAACTCTTTGAGCCCAAAACAGGAGTCATCGACAAAGCCTGTGGTGAAGGATTGATGCCTGCAGCTGTCCAAAAGCTTAATGAGTATGGAATTAATATCCCCACATCTCATGTCTTTAAAGGCATTCGATACATCAATGGAAAATCCAGTGCTGATGGCCATTTCTTATGTGGGCACGGAATGGGCGTTCGGCGATTGGTACTTCATAACACCCTAAGGGAACACGCAGTCAAAGCGGGCGTTGAGTTTATACAACAAAAGGCCAAAGACATTCATCAATTCGATGACCATGTCGAGGTCGATGGGCACAGTGCAAAATATGTATTGGCCGCCGATGGCTTAAACTCTCCGACACGCTCACGGCTAAATGTAGAACTTCCCAGTCAAAGACCAAGTCGATTGGGGGTCAGGCAGCATTTTAACATGGCACCATGGTCAGATTATGTTGAAGTTTACTGGTCCGAACACGCCGAGGCTTATGTCACTCCTGTTGCGGAGGATTTGGTTGGTGTGGCCATATTGTATTACAAAGACAAACTGCCAAAACCAAAGAATCAGAATCGGTTTGACAGCTTATTGACACTGTTTCCAGCCTTAAAAACAAGACTTGAAGGACAATCCCAAGCCAGCTCACCAAGAGGAGCCGGTCCATTTGAGCGACGAGCATCAAAACATGTCATTAACAGATGCATGCTCATTGGAGATGCAGCAGGGTACCTTGATCCACTAACTGGCGAAGGTATCAGACTTGGCTTAGATGCTGGAGAGGCCGCCATTAACTGCATTCTAAATGATCAACCCCACGCCTACGAACGGGCATGGCGCAATGTCTCACGCCGGTATTGGTGGATGACGGACGGCTTATTGCGTGCCCGACGCATCCCCATTATTCGCCGCTTAATGGTTCCTTTCCTACAGAAATTACCATGGGTGTTTGATCGAATCATTACCCTTTTGGCCAAACCAGCACATTAATCGACCCTTCCACAGAAAAATTGAATTATGGATACACCGTATTCGAGCTTGTGGAGGGCCAATGACACAGTCAATATTTAAAGACAATATATTTGATGGCAAGGTTGCACTGGTCACAGGTGGTGCAACCGGAATTGGCGCTGAAATGGCATTTCAATTGGCGTCACACGGAGCCCAAGTCATCATTGCCTCCCGAAAAGCAGACAAAATTGCAGCAGCGGCTGCTGGTTTGTCTAAGCTGACGGGTCAGACGGTAGAGGGCCGCGAGTGCAATATTCGGGACCGAGAAACCGTCAAAAATACAGTCAGTGATATTGTCGACCAATGGGGTAAAATCGATATTCTCATCAACAATGGGGGAGGTCAGTTTATGTCTCCAGCAGAACACATTCGTTCTAAAGGCTGGGATGCAGTCATTGAAACCAACTTGACTGGAACTTGGAACCTCACCAAACAGGTGGCCATTCAAAGTATGTTGAAAAATGGTGGCAGCATTATCAACATTACAATGCTAACGGGCCGAGGGTTTCCAGGAATGACCCATTCTGTCGCCGCCCGAGCGGGAGTGGAAGCCATGACCAAAACACTCGCCATTGAGTGGGCACAAAAGAACATTCGAATCAACAGCATACAGCCTGGAATCATTGCATCTAGCGGCATGCGGAATTATCCGCATGGTGTGGCCATCGCAGAGCAGACACGACCAGAAATTCCAATGAAGCGGTTGGGAACATGTCAAGAAGTGGCTCAACTTGCACTTTTTCTCTCATCCGACGCAGCACAGTATGTCACTGGTCAGGTATGGGCCATTGACGGTGGACGAAGTTTATGGGGTAAGCAATGGCCGCTGCCCAATCCCAAGCAAATGGAACCAGTGGTAATTCCATCCTGGCCTTGGGAACAGACCGATGAAGACAACTAGCTTAAAACCGCCAGTGACCACCAAGTACGGGAATACCATTATCAGAAGCCGTAAAATAAACAGCAGCACCAGATCCCGACATGGCAACACCCGCACCCAGTAAGGCAATGGTGGTCCACCGTGAACTGTTAAAAGATGCGGTGAGTTGATCCGCTTGAACACGGGTAACGCTCTGAGGGTTAGACCGCGCCGCCTCGATGCGTTCATATCGGGGACGCACCGCTGTGAAGTGTGTCAACACTCCGGCAGTCAAGAATACGCCACCACCAATCATACACCCCATTCCCACTCTATCTCTAAAGTCATTTGTCGGGATAATCATGATTTCAACTTGATCTGTACTCCCGCTTCTTGTTGTGGTTAGGGGGGCTGCCCGGTTGTTTGTGTTACTCTCTTCTGGCTTAGAGACTTGAGCATCTGAAGCAGCAATGGTTTCTGTTTCTTCAGGAACATCTTGTGACTCAGGGGTGGAGTTGACGATGGCGGGTGGCGGAATAATCAAGCCGCCTAAGTCACCCAGTGATGGAATACCGGAGGCCTTGGCTTCTCCCATGCCGTTAGGACAATAACTGAGCCAATCGATATTTTGAAGACCATCGATCCAAATAGATTGGAAGGGATCGAAAGGACATTTGACTTGAAGCAAGTGCCTCCCCTCGTATGACAAACTGCCCGCTTTGACCAATCTGCCGTCTAAAAAAAACTGAATTTGACCCGTTTGTGACGGTATGTCTAGCCGTCGTTCATGCTGTGCGCTGATCTCTTGAGTGAGCGCTGCAATAATATCAAGCTGCTCAATATTGAATACGCCCGATTCCTCGGCACGGTTCAAAAGTTGTATATCAACACGAAGACCTTGCCGCCAAGCCATCATTGCCTGCTCTTTTTTACGACGGTTGGAATATGCCAGTCCACGGTACATCCAAAAGTCCGGTAAGGTTTGAACATCAATTAAATCAGATTGCAAAAGCAAGGCTTCATCTACCAAATCTGCTGTTCTGAGTGCTGCTTTGTATTCTTCGTCGGTGATGTGATCAATAAACTGCGCATATGACTCTATAGAAGTCTCAGCTGCAGCAAGCTGACAGAAGAAGG